>NZ_JBJPHS010000029.1:0-65209 GCF_052939495.1 Phormidesmis sp. 146-12
GTTCCTGCGCTTTTGCAAGAAGCTAGCTCGGTGCAAACTCAGATTCTCGATCGCATTCCGTTAGTTTTGGATCTCTACAACTTTTTGCTGTTTCAGTCTCCGCTGACGATCGACAACACCAACCATTCTGCAACTAGCCCCGATGCGTTTGATCGCGCCACCGATTTGCTAGAGAATCTGACCATTCAGCTTGCCAATGCCGTCGTCCAACCGTTGCTCAATCGGTTTGCAGACGTAGAGCTGATCAAACAAAACTTTTACGATCGACGGCTGCTCTCGACTCGTGAAATCGAACGCTTTCGCAATGAGTTGTCCTGGCGCTATCGGGTCGATCGCTATGTCAACGAACCCAAAGACATTTTTGAAAGCCGCCATTTACTGCTGGTGTTTAGCAATCAGGGCATTGAGCGACTGTTGATCTACACGCCACGAGTCCAGGAGCTAGCACACCTCAGAGGCATTCGATTGGGCGTAACGCTGGCACTAGAAACACGGGATGCGATCGCCCCTCGGCTGCGGTCAGCGATCGCTTTTGTAGGCAGGGGTGTTGTGTATCTGTTGACCGAAGTGATTGGTCGCGGCATTGGTTTAATCGGTCGGGGCGTGGTCAAAGGCATCGGCAATGTCTGGCAAGAAAGTAAGCGAAAAGAGTTTTGAAGTCTAAAAAGATGGCTGGAGTCTCCTTGAGAATGCTAAAACTATCGCTATAGAGCGTATTCCAATCTCTATAATTGCTATAAAATGAATCACCCTGAGAATTTGAAGTTATAAATAACTCACGCTTCGTCCCCTCTTATCTAAGCAAACCCCTACATTCTAAAAAGCTCGAAGGAGCGCATATATGATTGAGTTACTTGGTGCATTCACACTGATTGTCCTGGGCTATGTAATTGGCTCTGTAAGAATCATTGATCAGGGTGATGAAGCCTTGGTGCAACGGCTTGGACAATACAGACGCACCTTGAAGCCAGGACTTAATTTTGTGATTCCAATTTTGGACACAGTTTTGGTTGAGACGATTCGCGAGCAGATCTCTGACATCAAACCTCAAAAAGCCCTGACCAATGACAATGTGCCGATCGAGGTGGATGCTGTCGTCTTTTGGCAAATTCTCGACCTCAAGAAAGCCTACTACGCCGTTGAGGATCTCGAAGAAGCGCTCAGACAACTCGTGACCACCAACTTACGTGCGGAGATTGGGCAACTCTCGCTAGAAGAGGCGATTTCTTCGACCAGTCGGGTCAATCAAGCCTTGCTGCGCCAACTCGACAAAGCGACTGCAAACTGGGGGGTGAAGGTAATTCGGGTGGAGGTGCAGGAAATCATCTTGTCGCAGGCGTTGAGAGACTCTCTCGAAAGAGAGCGGACTGCCCGCAGTGAAAAGCAAGCCACCCTTTCGAGAACTGAGGCAACGGTACAGTCGATCGCCGAGCTTGCCGAAGCGCTACGAAGCCATCCTAATTCTCAAGAAGTGTTGCGCTATCTAGTTGCCAGAGATTATGTCAACGCCAGTCTAGAATTGAGCAAGAGCGGCAACGCCAAAATTGTGTTCATGGATCCTAAATTCATGAATGAAGCCATCACAGATTTGATCAATCCCAATGAATTTGATCAGGGCACAGACACCAGTTCTGGAAACGGCTCTACTTAGAGATGGGGAGACCTTCGCCCCGCCAAATTGCATCGGCAACTCGACAAACCTCTCGCATTTCTGGTAGATCGTGAACTCTGAGAAGATGGGCACCGCCGACGATCGCACTCACACAGGCGGCCGCTGTTCCCCAGACTCGTTTTTGAGGGTCGGGCTGGTTGAGAAGATGCCCGATAAAACTTTTGCGAGAGACTCCGACTAAAATTGGACAGTTCAAGCTTTGAAAGTCTGGGAGTCTCCGCAGAATTTCCAGATTGTGGGCGTATTTTTTGGCAAACCCAATGCCGGGGTCGAGAATGATTTGCTGACGATCGACCCCCGATGCGATCGCCACCTCAAGTCGTTCTGACAAAAACTGATAAATTTCGCCAATTAGATCGTCGTAGTCTGTGAGCGTCTGCATGGTTTTAGGGGTTCCGCGCAAGTGCATCAGCGCGATCGGAACCTGTAACCTCGCCACTGTAGGCAACATTTCTGCATCAAACGTGCCGCCCGAAACGTCGTTGATCAAGTCAACACCAGACTCGATCGCCGCCTCCGCAACTTTAGCTCTGGTCGTATCTACCGAGATGGGAACGCTTGAGAATTCTGGATTTTGCCGTAGCGCTTGAATGATGGGAATGACGCGATCGAGTTCCTCAGTCAGCGAGATTTCTTCTGCGTTAGGGCGAGTGGATTGTCCACCGATGTCTAGAATGTCTGCTCCGCCCTTTACCAACTGCTGAGACTGTTTGCAAGCGGCTGCGATCGTATTGAACTGTCCCCCATCACTAAAACTGTCAGGTGTGACATTCAAAACGCCCATTAAGTAAGTTTGAGCCCCCCAATTAAAGGAGCGATCGCGCAACCGCCACGGAACGATCGCAGTGTTCTCAGAATTCATAGTGTCTTGGTATGAACTTCATCAAAGATTTACGTGAAATTACGGATAAGATCAGGGATATTGCTGATTTTGGTGACGCAAACGACAGTTCAGAAGCCCAATTCTCTCAACAATAGAAAGACTATCTTGATCACGCTATAGAGATTTAATGAGCAAGTCATCTTCTTTCCTAAAACGCTCGATCGTCGTCAGTGTTGGCTCACTCTTGAGTCTATTGGCTGCTAGAGCCGATGCTGCCCTTCTAATCGGAAATACCAGAGGCAACAATGTCGTTATCTACGGTGATGCCGGAAACTTTGGCGGAGACTTTATCGCACCTGGCTCAGGCGGATTGCTTGACCCCGACGATCTGACTTTTGGCCCCGATGGCAATCTCTATGTCAGCAGTGGTAGTGGCTCTACAGGAAAGATTCTACGCTACAACGGCAAGACAGGCGACTTTATCGATGAGTTTGCGACCACTGGGCTGATTCGTCCCTACGGCAACGCCTTTGGCCCCGACGGCAATCTCTATGTCAGCAGCTTTCTCACCGACCAAATTCTCCGCTTTGACGGCAAAACAGGCGCATTTATTGACGTATTCGCCGCCGCGACAGGCACACGAGAATCTGGACTAAACGGGCCCAACGATTTGCTGTTTACACCAGATGGTCGCCTGTTGGTGACGACTCAAGGCAGCGTTGCCATTCTCGATCCTGACAAACCTGGATCATTTAGGGCGACTTTCCCTGGGTTTGAGAGTCAGGTGCTGAGCTATGACATCAAAACAGGCGAGTCGAAGGTCTTCATTAGCCAACCAACGCCATCTCCAGACGTTGGATTTGTAAGCTTTTTGGGACTGGCGATCGGGCCTCAAGGCGATCTATTTGTTAGCGACTTTGCCAGTGATATTCGTCGCTATGATCTGCAAACAGGCACTTTCAAAGAGATGATTTCCACCAAATACCAAACAGCATCCAGTAGCTTTGGCAATCTTACCTTTGATCCTAGTGGAAACCTTTATACGGTTGGTTTTGATAATAAGACTAACAACGGTGCAATCTTGCGCTACGCCAGCAACGGCAAGCCCTTCCCTTCTACCGGAAACTCAAGTGCAGTTTTTGTAGCGACGAATGGAGATTTGAAGCGTCCGATCGGCATCACTTACGCGGATATTAAAGTTCCAGAACCCGGCGCGATCGTTGGATTAGCAGCCGTTAGCTTATTAGGATTGTCTGCTCTAAAACGACGCAAATCAGCGATCGACTAACCCACCTCATCAAAACCGATGAAGCGAATCTTGGACAACTAGATCCTTGATCCGCTTCATTCTTTTCCTGTGCTGCTCAAATCTTGTGCTGATCAAACGATCTTGCTTAAAAATTGTAGCTTTTCCTCAGTCTCATAAGATTTGAGCGAGGTGAGTAATTCTTGTGTCTCAGACGATAGAGAATAGTCACTCGGCATCGTCACCATACCGTCTCCCATTTTGCTGGCGAGATTGTACCAGACGGCGAGACGCTCATTGGGGCTGAGGCTTTCGTACTCCTCGATCGGAGACTCCACGCCATCACCCGGAATCAGTTGCGCCATTGCCTTAGAAGGATGGATATCAAGAACCACCTCATCGCGATCAGTGTCTGATAGAACGTCCTGCAAAAACTCAACCTGGCTACCCTCGCGCATTTCTGTCACTTGCTTCACGACTTCTTCGACTTTTTTGGAAGCCATATCAGACGAGAGTAAAGACCCTCCAATTTCCTGATAGAGATAGCCCATTGCAGCAATTTGATCATCAACTGGGAGCCGCTTAAAACTGGTAGCAAGGCTATTGAGTTCTTTTGTATCGATGGTCATAAAAGCCTCTGTAATTTGGGTTAATTGCAATGTCTGATACAAAGCTTAGGTGCTTGCTTGACAGGGCACCCCTACACAGAGACAGAAGCAGTCTCAATCTGACAATCTCTCTAGAGTTGGAGCCTCAACTCTCACAGGGGGCAGAGGTAAAAGAGGAGCGATCGCGAAAAGATGAGTGCATCTTAAATCCAGTTAGGAGTAATCAATATGCTTCTGTCTTCTCTCGCCGCCTTGCCTACCGTGGGTACAGATCTTTGGAACTGGGAAGGAACTCCCATTATTATCGGCTCTTGTCTATTTGTCTTGATAGTTGCCAGCCGCACAATTAAATATCCTCACACGGGCGCTAAGATGCCGTTGCCTTTTTCAAAGTCGCTGTTTAATGACATCAGTGTGGCAGGCTTCTTGGCTTCGATGAGTTTTGGTCACATTTTGGGCGTGTTGGGTGTGTTGGCGCTGGCTGGTGCTGGCACCTTTAAGTAGGGCGACAAGAGAAAAGCTGTTGAGAGAAGTTCGACTTTGTAATTGGTTTTAGCAGGCCGGACTTCTTTTGCAATTGTTTAGAGATCGTTTGGGTTGATGCCTTGCGATCGCAGCATTTCAGCAAGCTTCTCTGCTCGTTGACGTTCTTGCTCTGCTCGTTGACGTTCTTGCTCTGCTCGTTGACGTTCTATGATAAGTTCTTGTTCTAGCTGTTGGCGTTGAGCTTGTTCTGCTTTAATGAGAGTCTCAACGTTAGCAGGAGAAAGTACTTCATCAACTGATAAAACCAAATCGGGAAACTGGGAAAATTGAATTTGTTGTCCCCGCATGAAGTCGGCATGTTGATAGCCATCTTCATTAGCGGGATTGGTCATGATTCTGACCCGTTCTTTTTTAGAATCGACAATGCAATATTCAGGAATATCAATCAGTGCATATTCTGCCCGTTTGCGAATGTAGTCCTCACGCCAATTGTCACTAGCTACTTCAATAACGAGTACAGGTACTTCATTGAAATCTAAGACACCTGATCCAGGACGACTTCTCACTTGCTCCCAAATAGTTTGGCTACAGACGACCACATCTGGAATGCGAGTCCCGTCGATTTCAGTTCTAACACCAGCTTCTGTAACGGCGACCAAATCTAGCCCTTTGGCAACAATATATTGCTGAAGGTGATAGACCAGAAATTTGCAAATGTCAATATGAAGAGCAGTGGGAGCCGCCATTGGTATTACGGTGCCTTGATAGAGTTCATATAAAACATCAGGCTCTCCTTGGTAAAACAAATACTCCTTGAAGGTGAGTTTTTTGGATGGTGAGGATTTGGCTGCGATCGGCACATTGGTCTGAGTCATAGTCCCCCAGTAGAGCGAGTTGTTGAGGATGTGGACAACTAAGTTTATGATGCACCACATCCTTCTGATTATGTCTTGACTATTCTAGAGAGGACGATAAACGCGGTAGTTGATGTTGGGGAAGATATTGTCGATCGCTTCTACTTTTTCGACCCAGCCAGAATCAATTTTGCCCTGGTTGATATCTTCAAAGAGTTTGTTAAAGCGCATCAGGTGCGATCGAGTTCTTCTAATCGCGTAGGGCACCATTGTTCCGGTTCGCATAATGAAGGCCCAGTCGGACGATTGTGCGAGTAACAGTTCTCTCGCCGCCTGATTTAAGGCACGCCAGCTTAATTCATCTTCGGGTTCGCGTTTTGAAAGCTCGATCATGCGTTCAGCCGCTTTGTGTAAGTGAGGATAGACCCAGGCGTTGGTTTCGTTGAGCCAGTATTCGTGAAAGCCTTTGTAGCCCCAGCTTGATTGTGAGGGACGGCAGACCTGCTGAGTGGGATGATCTTTTAAGTAATCTGCCAGGTGCGTCATCTCAAACGTGTTCTGATCAAACCAAGCTTTGCGGAACAGGTAATCAATAAACCAGGGGCCTTCGTACCACCAATGACCAAAGAGTTCTGCGTCGTAGGGCGAGACGATGATCGGCGGGCGCTGCATGATGCCGCTGAGGTGTTCGACTTGACGTTCGCGATTGTAGGCAAAATTTTCGGCATGTTCGGCGGTTTTTTCTTTTGCCCAGTAGGGATCGTAGAGTTGCTTATCGGATAGTCCTAACCCTTTGCCTGTGATTTTGTGGTACTTAATGCCGACATTTTTGCGCTGACCATTGGGCATAACGTAGGGCTTAATGTATTCGTAGTCAGCATCCCAGCCTAAATCACGATAGAATTCTCGATACTCTGCTGCACCGGGATAGCCAACTTCAGAAGACCAGACTTGCTGAGACGATTCGTGGTCACGTCCAAAAGCTGCCACGCCTGCCTCAGTAAAAATGGGCGCATAGGTGCCAAATCGGGGACGAGGACGCGCATAGAGAATGCCATGTCCGTCAGTTAAGAAGTAGCGCAGTCCGGCATCTGCC
This sequence comes from Phormidesmis sp. 146-12, assembly GCF_052939495.1. Classification (NCBI taxonomy): domain Bacteria; kingdom Bacillati; phylum Cyanobacteriota; class Cyanophyceae; order Leptolyngbyales; family Leptolyngbyaceae; genus Phormidesmis; species Phormidesmis sp. 146-12. Next base: position 6,786 of record NZ_JBJPHS010000029.1, read on the forward strand.
AACATGCGATCGACCCCTTCGTAATAAGCGCACTCTGGGAGCCAAATCCCTTTTGCGGGTCGTCCAAATGTCTGCTCATAATGTTCACAGGCAACCTGAATCTGGGCCCAAACCGCCTGCGGATACATCTTCATCAACGGCAGATAGCCATGCGTTGCGCCACAGGTGATGATTTCTAGATTGCCACTGTCAAGATATTGTTTGAAGGCTTTGATCAGGTTGCGATCGTACTTCTCCCACATGTGACGCACGGCGTTGAATTCTTTGGCGTAGTGTTCTGCCAGGTACTTCATGTGACCGTTGTGGGCGTGACGCTCGACCTCCATCTCGGTGAGTTCTTCGAGTTGAGCGAGGTGATCGTCGTAGCGTTCTTGCAGCAACGGATCGAGCAACATCGACACCAGGGGAGGAGTCATGCTCATCGTCAATTTGAAGTTAACGCCGTCTCGTTTTAGCCCCTCAAAGACTTGTAGCAGTGGTATATACGTCTCGGTGATGGCTTCGTAGAGCCATTCTTCTTCCAGCACATAGTCACTTTCGGGGTGACGGACGAAGGGCAGGTGGGCGTGCAGGACGAGGGCGACATATCCAATGCTCATATAAGTTCCGAAGGGTTGAAGGGCTGAGAAGTGGGAATTTTTTGGTGTGAAATTCCGGGATTGCCAAAATTGTAAAGCAAAACTGAAGGCGAAAAATATTCAGTTGAGGGAGGGATGGGGGAGAAGTTCGTTTTGCTTTGTGAAGAGGGAGGAGGGAGGAGGGATGAAGCGATCGGAAACTCAAAGTCCTGGAACTCGTAGAGTGGGCGCTGCTCACTGTCCTTAAGTCAGTAACGTCGATTTGGAGTTTTGGATGAGTGATAAGGCTAGTGCAGCGTCACTAAAAATTTTGGTCAGCGTATAGTTGAGATTAGTTAGCGCAGGAAGGCAAGAATTAGTTCATAAATTTAGTAGATCTCTTCCTTTGTTTGGATGCTCTTTGATTACTGAAAGAACTTGTAAACCTGAGCAAAAAATTCTTTTAGCTGTAAATTTCTAACTCTCCAGGTAGACTTTTTTTAATTGGGAAATTGAAACAATTGAGGGACAAAATCAAGATTAAGCTGTAGACCTTATGACGTTTAGCCCCTTTGATTTAATCTGGGTGTTCTTTCTTTTTTCATCGCTGCAACCCCTGTGGCAACGTCGCCAAACTGAAATGCGTCGGTTTGGAAAGCTTAAGGAAATTGAACAAAAAAAGAATAGTCGAGTTATTTTGCTGATCCATCGCCAAGAATCGATCAGCCTACTAGGAATTCCATTGTCTCGCTATATTACGATCGAAGACTCTGAACAAATTCTCAGAGCGATTCGTCTGACTCCGCCAGATGTGCCGATCGACTTGATTTTGCACACGCCCGGCGGCTTGGTGTTAGCAACTGAGCAGATTGCGAGAGCGCTGATTCGTCACCCTGCCAAAGTTACAGTTTATGTGCCTCACTATGCGATGAGTGGCGGGACAATGTTGGCGCTGGCGGCTGATGAAATTGTAATGGATGCCAATGCGGTGTTGGGCCCCGTTGATCCGCAGTTGGGCAACTTTGCGGCGGCTAGTATTCTCAAAGTAGTGGAGCAAAAGCCGATCGGTGAAATTGATGACAATACGCTTATCATGGCCGATTTAGCTGGAAAGGCCATTAAACAAGTGCAACGGTTTGTCCGAACTTTGCTCAAAGATAGCGTTCCTAATCAGAAGATTAACCCTGATAACATTGAGTCGATCGTAGAAGCCTTGACGACCGGAAGAGTCACCCACGACTACCCCATCACGGTCGAAGAAGCAACGGAAATGGGTTTGCCGATCACCGTCGGTTTGCAGCGCGAAGTCTATGATCTGATGGAGTTGTATCCACAGCCTCAAGGCGGTCGCCCCTCTGTGCAATACATTCCGATGCCTTACGATCGACCTGCTCTGCCTCAACCCAAAGGCAGACCGCTTCCCGAAGGTGTCCGTATTTCATAAAAGCAATGGGATGAGATAGTGATTCATACTTTCACTTTTCATCCCTAACCTCAACTTTGCCTCAAAGCGGCGGGAAACCCAAGGTTCAAAGTCCCCCAATTTTGGGGATTTAGGGGGCGAAGAGCTTGACACTTCCCATAGATTTATCCCTCCAATACAGCAACGCCTAAATTCTAATATCACGTGGATTCGATGAAGTTTTTTTGCTTCGTTCTTCAGCGCTTCTGCCCCCCAACCCCCCAAAATTGGGGGACTTTAAGACAAGATTTTGGGTTCAAAGTCCCCCAATTTTGGGGGATTTAGGGGGCTGCCTGGATTAACAACCGCAGCGAAAGATTTCATCGAATTCACGTTAATATCAAAGGTTCAAAAGCTCTACTCCGGCTTGGACGACTTGATCGGGCGCAATATCCAAACATTCCAGGTGATAGGGGCAGGTGAAGGCGTAGCAAGGACTACAGGGGGTTGGCTGACGGAGTAGTCGCGATCGACAGTCTCGTGGTTGCCATTGTGATTCTAGTTCGGTTCCGGCAAATAGGATGACGCTGGGCGTTCGAGTTGCGTCTGCAAGGTGCATGGTGGAGGTGTTGTTACTTAACATCAATTTCGATCGCTGAATCAAGGCCGCCAGCGTTGACAAATCGGTTGCTCCAATTAGATCGATTGCTGATTCTCCTAGTACTTTAAATAGTTCGCCACTGTGCGATCGGTCTTTCTCAACTCCGGTCACAACGACCTTCCAGCCTGTGATTTTAGACAGTTGATGAGACGCGATCGCAAACCGATCTGCCGCATAATTTCGAGACTGGCAGCTTGTCCAGGGATTCAACAACACAAAGGGAGCATCTGCGGCCAATCCATGTTGACTCAGCAGATTTGTAGCCGTTTGGTGAGTCGCTTCTGGAATTTGAATGGCCAGGGAACGATCGCGCACCTCAAACCCGATCGCTTCAATCAGTCCCAAATTTCGCTCGACTTGATGAGTGTGATCAGGGGCTGACGAAACCTCTGTTGTCAAAGCGTTTCCACCTTTTTCCTTCGATTCACCCACCCTCAGCGGAATGCCAGCCAGAGAACAAATCAACGCAGGCGGGTGAGGCGATTGATTAAAGCTTGTGAGAATGACAGCCGCATCAAACTGGTGCTCACTTAACTCAGATATCAGTCGCCACTCTCGCCTCGGATCAAACGCTAACCGCCCCAAATCCTGCCACAGCACTCGCCACGTTATCACGTCATCCACCCACGGCAACAACGGAGCCGCCAACGACCCGCCCGGACTCGCCATCAATGTCAGCCGCGCTTGGGGCAAGTTTTCCTTGAGCGATCGCAGTACCGGACTCGTCATGATCACGTCGCCAATGTTGTCGAGCCGCATCACCAACAGATTGCGAACCGACAACCACGGATTACTGCGGACAAACTGCTGGACTGAGTGACGAGGAGGCTGTATCATGTGCTTTACTTCAAGACGCTATCTTTTTGAGCTTGGAGTAACTCGATCGCGCTTGTCATCACCTGATCGACAGAAATTCCTTCTAGACAAGTATTCCACTGCTCAAACGGACAAACGCCTCCATACCAGCAACGCTGCTCAGTAAAGTTTTGGATGACCCGTTCAGGACAGTCTAAATACCCTTGCAGATTTTGGTGAGGAGTTGGCTGTCCATAGCGTTGATGCCACGACGGCCCAAATAAAGTGATCGTCGGAATGCCTAATGCAGCAGAAATTCGAGCGGGGCCGGTGTCAGGTGCGATCGTCAAATCTACCCATGACATCATCGCCGCAAATTCGCGTAGCGTTCCCTGTGGCCAAACTGTCATATCGTCTGATTTTGCTATCTCCGTCACTTCGGTAAGATTTGCCCCGATCGGCAGCACGATCGTTCCGCCAAACTGCTGCTTTAAGCGCCGTCCCAATTCAACGAATCTCTGGGTGGGCCAGCGTTTGATCTGCATTCCCGCATCGGTATAGAGAACGACGATCGGGCGCTCAATATTGCCCAATTGTTTGAATGCGGTTTGCCGTTCGGTCTCCAAAAGATGCAGTCTGGCTGGCTGAATAGATTCCTGTGTGATCAGATTTTCAAATCGCAGAATTTCGAGAAAGCGATCGCTCACGAACTGATTAGAAGGCGGCGATCGCCATAGATTCGTGATACATTGAGCGTCACTAGAGTGAATGAGTTGGTCAATCCCGTCGTATTTGGTATCAGACACAATAAGATCAAATTTCTGATGGCAGAGGAGGTTAGCGATCGCTTGTTTAGCTTCTCCTTTTTGAGCAACCACCACTTGATGAATCAGCGGATCAGTTTTGAGCAATTCCCCACCCGGTGCAAAGGTGAGAACAGTGAGTTTGGCGTGAGGATGCGATCGACTCAACGCCTGAATTGCAGCCAGCGCAATTAACACATCGCCAATGCCACCCAAAAGTTCAACAAACAAAATCTGTTTCAGGCTCATTGTGCAAGTAATACTTTAGATAATACTTTAGTCAATAAGATCTTAGTTCTGGTTGATTTGTTCAAGCTCGGCACTACAGTTAGAGATTGCTTTTATTCTTGATTGTCTAACCAAGTCGTCAGGTCATCGATCGTACTAAAGTTCAATAGCGCGATCGCGAGTGCTTCTAGTTGGTTAGCAGACATGGTTGAGATACGATCGCTCAGAGGTTTGGGTAACTGCCCCACTTTCTGCTGTAAAAGGAGAAACACGAGCGATCGCCGCCCCTTTTCCATGCCCTTTTCCATCCCTTTCTCTTCCCAACTGGTCAGGTTCTGCATAATTTCCTCCTTCTGGCTAGGATTCATTTTATCAATTTCGGATTGAAACCTTTGCTCCTCTTTGACGTTTAGCCGGAGATACGTGTCTACAAACTTGGAAACCAATCGGGTTTTAGCAGGATTGAGGCGCAGGGTCACCAACAATCGTAAACATTCTGCTTTGACCTTAGCGCGGTCTTTCTTCGCAATCTTCATCTTTGCCATCAGCGCCGCCGCCACTGGATTGGGCTGATTGACATAGCGCCGCCAGTTTAGCCGATTGAGTTGAATCGACTCAAAACTAAACTCCAGCACTTTGCGCGTCGGAAACGCCACTTTGTAAGTGTTCTCTTCTACTCGATACGGTTCATCAAAGGAAAAGATCACGATCGGATAGATGTCTTTCACATATCGCTGATGCAGTCTTGCAAAGTAATAAAACATTCTGCGGTGAAAGTGAGCTTGACTGGATGCCTGCGCTTCAATGTGGACTAAAAAGGTTGCATCTCGTCCCGCTTGTTTAACTTCTACTAACAGATCAATAATTTTCTCCTCACCCTCAACCAGATCAGCAAAGTATTCTTGTTGTAGAAAGGTGATGGAGTTGGGGTCGATCGTCCTAGCGATCTCAGGCAAAAACAGTTCCAAAAACTCTAAAAAGAAAGTGGAGATCAGTTCTTTGAAGTTTTGGTCGTGGTCGATCGTCATTTACAGATTTAGAGGTTTATTCACTTGGAGGCGTTGCACGACAAATATGAGAGATTTGGGAGGCAACCTGGATTTGCAACCGAAGTAACAAGACTTATTGGATTCATGATTTTAAGTGCGATCGTTCTCTACGATTTCTGCGATCGTCTCCTCTTCGGTCTGATAATAGTCGGGTAAAAGTTCCTGACACTCGACTTTGCCCAATGCCTGCTCAAGTCCTGCTGTCGTTGAAGTACAACTCTCTCCTGACGCATTGAGAACCGTCTCAACAATTTTGCCATCTTTGCCAATTCGATACTCGATCTTCTGATAATCTGCCATTGTGTCTTCTCACCGCTAATTGTCTTCTCAACGCTAATTGTCTTCTCAACGCTAAAGCATGTTTCTCGATCGTAATCCTGGTAACCTCAATTAAGACCCTTTTTCTGACTGAGAAGGGGCAGATTCTTTCACGTCCCTAACATTCATTATGAGTTACCCCGATGTCATTGCTCCCCACGGTGGGCAACTGATCAACCGCATTGCCAGCCCCGCCCAAAAAGAAGAATTCCTGTCAAAAGCTGACCATCTACCTAGAGTCCAACTTGATGAACGTGCCGCTTCTGATCTGGTTTTGATTGCCATTGGTGGGTTTAGTCCGCTCACTGGGTTTATGGGGCAGGCAGACTACGATCGCGTCGTCAACGAAATGCACCTTTCTAACGGCTTGCCCTGGGCGATTCCAGTGACGCTGCCTGTTACCGAAGATGTTGCCGCGCTGCTCAAAGCAGGTAGTCTGGTGCGCCTGGATGATGCAACGGGTCGGTTTATCGGCGTTTTGGAACTCACAGAAAAATACACCTACGACAAACTCCACGAAGCCCTGCACGTCTACCGCACCAACGAAGAAAAACATCCCGGTGTCGCAGTGGTTTATAAGCAAGGAGCAGTCTATCTAGCCGGGCCGATTTGGATGCTGCAACGAGACGCTCATCCTTATTTTCCGACTTATCAGATTGACCCGATCGACTCCCGCACGCTGTTTCGAGAAAAAGGCTGGAAAACGATCGTTGCCTTTCAAACTCGCAATCCCATTCACCGCGCTCACGAATACATTCAAAAATGTGCTTTAGAAACGGTAGATGGGCTGTTTCTTCATCCGTTGGTAGGTGTGACAAAGGACGATGATATTTCTGCTGAGATTCGGATGCGCTGCTACGAGATCATGCTGGAACATTACTTTCCCAAAGATCGGGTAATTTTGGCGATCAATCCGTCTGCGATGCGTTACGCGGGCCCTCGTGAAGCGGTGTTTCATGCCATTCTCAGAAAGAATTATGGCTGTACTCACTTTATTGTGGGACGTGATCACGCTGGCGTTGGTGATTATTATGGCACTTATGATGCTCAGTATATTTTTGACGAATTTGATCCGCTGGCGTTGGGGATCACGCCGATGAAGTTTGAACATGCCTTCTACTGCAAACGCACCCAGGGAATGGCCACCAGCAAAACCAGCCCTAGCAGTCCTGATGAGCGAGTTCACCTCTCTGGCACCAAAGTGAGAGAAATGCTGCGCCGAGGAGAATTGCCCCCGCCCGAATTTTCTCGCCCCGAAGTGGCCGCAGAACTTGCACGAGCGATGAAGGTGCCGACGGAAGTTTGGGGAGATGGAATTTAGAAGAAGGGATGAGGGATGAGGGATGAGGGATGAGGAATGAGGGATGAGGGATGAGGAATGAGGGATGAGGAATGAAAGGGGGTTTTGTTAGGAGGCGGTTCTGGGTTCGATTTCGGTTGATGTTTGTCCTTGCTGAGTGAGTTGTAATTGGTTGTAGGGGCAATCCTCCGTGGTTGCTCAGGGCCATGATATGCACGAAGGTACTACCCTACACTAGATTTAGACTTCATCCCTCATCCCTCCTGTTACGCTGTTAGCAGGGCTGGAGCGTTGACATGAAACGACGATCGTTCTTACAACAGACGGGACTACTATTGGCAGGACTGGGCGGCCTGACGATCGCACCCGATCGCTATTCTCAAGTGCTGGCACAGCCTACAACTCGTCGATTGGCGCTGCTGGTAGGCATCAATCAATATCGGGGCGCAAGTCTCAATGGCTGTCTAACGGATGTCGAACTGCAACGAGAACTCTTGATTCATCGCTTTCGGTTTCATCCCTCGGATGTGTTGGTTTTGACCGATCAGCAGGCGACACGATCGCACATTGAGTCCGCCTTTACTCAACATTTGATCAATCAGGCTAAGTCGGGCGATGTGGTCGTTTTTCACTTTAGTGGCTATGGGAATTTGATCAATACGGGAACGACGATCGAAGAGTCACAAACTCAGCTAATCACCAGTGACGAACCCGCTTTTGATGAATCTGCGATCGGACTAACCGAAGAAACGCTGTTACTCTTGCTCAAATCATTGTCAACTGACCAGGTGACAACAGTTCTGGATGCAGGTTATGTCTATTCGGGTATGAACCTTTTAGGAAATTTGCGGGTGCGATCGCGTCCCAGTTTGCCGATGGCTCGATTAGATGATGCAGAATTGGCGTTTCAAGAACAACGTTTGGCGGCGTTGAGTCTGGATCGCGCTCAGGTGGGTGTACAGCGACGATCGGGTCAAATTCCAGGTGTAGTGTTGACGGCGGCAACTGCTTCCCAAACAGCCAGCGAAGCTCGATGGAATGGCTTTAGTGCGGGACTGTTTACTTATTATTTAACGCAACAACTCTGGCATTCAACGCCCGCGACAACCCTGCGATTTAGTCTGACTCAAACAGCCGAAGCGATCGGACGAGTGGATACTCAACAGCCCAATCTAGCAGGTCAGAAAAGCCGCGATCGTCCCTTAAAGCCTTATCACATTCAGTTATCCGATGCGGGGGCAGATGGAGTGATCACCGCGATCGAGGACACCGTTGCTCAAGTTTGGTTAGCAAGTTTACCCGCTCAACTCGAACAAGGCACCCAGGCTCTATTGACGGTTTCGACCGGGACTCGCCTCCAGATTTACGCCAAAGACGGGCTGACCGCAAAGGCAAAAATTCAAAGCGAAAATTCTGCGGCTCCCCTTCAGGTCGGGCAATGGGTACAAGAAGCGGTACGAATCATTCCTCACAATCTGGGGCTGACGGTGGCGATCGAGAGCAGCCTAGAGCGAATTGAACGAGTCGATGCGGTGAGTGCGTTTTCGGCGATTTCCTCCGTGTCAGCCGTGATTGCGGGGGAGCAGGCGGCGGATTTTTTGTTTGGTAAAGTGCGCGAGACGACTCAGGTGGCCGCTTTGCCGACCGCGCCGATCGCCGGGGTAGTGCCGCCTTCGGGGTATGGGTTGTTTTCGCAGGGGCAAGTGGCGATCGCCAACACCAATGGAGAATCGGGCGAAGCGGTCAAGCTAGCCGTCAAACGATTGGTGCCTCACCTGCAACGGTTACTCGCCGCAAAATTGTTGAATCTGACGGTAAATGCGCGATCGCAGACATTGGGAATTCAAGCAGAATTGATTGAGAAGTCTTCTTTAGAGCGGGTTTTGATCCAGCAAAAGACGGCTCGCGTTTCTCAAGGAATGGTTTCCAATGCAGGCGCTCAAGAAGGCAAACGCTTGACGCTGGCGATCGGCACCTCCCTGCAATATCGCCTCGAAAATCAGGGAGATCAGCCGCTTTATTTTGTGTTGTTGGGGTTGGATAATAGCGGTCAGTCGTTTGTGATTTGGGCAGATGAGGCGGCGGTTTCTCCCAAAACGGTGTTGACGGTGCCGACGCTGGAATGGACGGTTCGCAGTCCGATCGGGCTTGCCGAAACTCACCTAATTTGTAGCCGTGCGCCCTTTAGTGAAACTCAAAGCCTGGTGCAGTCGCCCTCACAGTCAGGAATTCGCTCTATTGAGCGACCTTTAGAAGTGGCCCAAGCGATTCTCAAAGACCTGCATCAAGCGAGTCAGAATGCTGAGAAGACGGTAGGCGCGATCGAAAGTTATCTGCTCGATATCAATGAGTGGGCGACCTTTCGGTTTGTCTATCAAGTTGTTTGACAAGTTGTTTGAGAAAAGTACTCATGTTCATTCAAAAAGTTTTGCGTGTTGTATTGCTGGTTCTATTCACGCTGCATTGTTGGGTCGATGCGCCCAGCGTTGTTTTAGCCGATACATCTGTGTATGAGAAGCGATTGCAGCATAGTTCTGATGGCATTGGTAAATTTTATCTCGATCGTGAAATTGCTCAGGTGATGGGCCACGAAGGTGCAGGTTGGTTAGAGCGTCCCCGACGATCGGGCGAAGAACAACCGCAAAAAGTGATCAGTGCCCTCGATCTCAAACCGACCGATGTGGTTGCCGATATTGGTGCAGGGACGGGTTATTTTAGCTTTCGGATTGCGCCTCGTCTGTCTCAGGGCAAGGTGTTTGCAGTAGACATTCAGCCCGAAATGATCGAGATTCTCAACGACCTCAAAGCCAAAAAACACATTGCCAACGTCGAGCCTATTTTGAGCAGTGTCACCAATCCCAATCTGCCCGAAAACAGTGTTGATGTGGCGTTGATGGTCGATGCATATCATGAATTTGAGTATCCCCAAGAGATGATGGCGGCGATCGTCAAGTCCTTAAAACCCGGAGGAAAAGTGGCGCTTGTTGAATATCGCGGTGAGAATCCTTTAATTTTGATCAAAGCGCTGCACAAAATGACGCAAGCACAAGTCAAAAAAGAAATGGCAGAAGTCGGATTAATCTATCAGGAAACTAGAAACGGTTTACCTCAGCAGCATTTAATGATCTTCGAGAAGCCAAAGTTAGCCTGACTGTCACTGAATAAATTGCTATGAGTCGTTCTTGTAGGCGCGGTTTGAACCGCCAGCCAGACTGTTGCGAAAACCGCAGTGTAACGATCGAGGCAAATTCCTTTCTAATTTGCTTTTGATCCAGTATGCTAAATTCCACGCATCGGTTCTGACGGGGAGCAGCCGTCGGAGGAAACAGGGAAAGTGTAGTGTAATTCTACCGCTGTCCCGCAACTGTAAGAGAGTTTTGATTCGTTCATCAATCTACTCTTGAGCCAGAATGCCTGCCGATCGCGCCCATCGTCTTATCTGCGAGGTACAGGATGAAGACACGTCGAAAATGGGTCAGCCTGGGATTGATGGCTGGCTTAAGTTGCTATCTTTTTCTAGCTTCAGCAAGTCCTGCTTACGCCATGCACATTTCAGAAGGGTTTTTGCCTGTATGGTGGGCAATCTTTTGGTGGGCGGTCGCGCTGCCGTTCTTTTTGCTGGGGCTACGATCGCTCACCCGCATCACTCAACAAAACCCCGAACTCAAGCTATTGCTGGCACTGTCTGGCGCATTCACCTTCGTCTTGTCAGCGCTCAAAATTCCTTCGGTGACGGGTAGCTGTTCTCACCCGACGGGGACTGGGCTGGGCGCAATTTTGTTTGGCCCTTCCGTGATGTCTGTGCTGGGGGGATTAATCTTGCTCTTTCAGGCGTTGTTGCTGGCGCATGGAGGCTTGACAACGCTGGGTGCAAATATGGTGTCGATGGCGATCGTGGGCCCTTACGTGGCCTATTTCACCTACCATCTTGTATTGCGAACTGGGTATCAAAAGGTTGCAATCTTTTTAGCCGCGGCGTTGGCAAATTTGATCACGTATCTGGTAACCGCCGTACAACTTGCATTAGCATTTCCTGCTGTGCAAGGTGGCTTTATTGCGTCATTTCTCAAGTTTGCAGGTATTTTTGCCATTACCCAAGTTCCCCTAGCCGTGACTGAAGGGTTGCTCACGGTACTAGTTTGGAACTGGCTACAGCATTATGGAGAACAAGAACTGCAAACCCTGAAAGCATTAAGAGAACCACAATAATGATGAATAAACGATCGAACTGGCTATTACTCATCGGCGTAGTTGTTTTATCGCTTGGCCCTTTGTTAGTTCTCCAGGGCAGAGAGTTTGGAGCAACCGACGGTCACAATTCAACTGCAATTCAAGAGATTCGACCGGACTACAAACCCTGGTTTCAGCCTGTGCTCAAGGATTCTGGCCCCGAAGTGCAAACTTTCTTATTTGCAGCTCAAGCGGCGATCGGGGCAGGCATCACAGGTTACATTCTGGGCTTATACAAAGGTCGATCGCAGCAGCGCAAGGATGATCAATAGCCTGTATTCTGCCAAACATGACCCTGCAAATTGATACGATCGCTTACACCAATCGACTACGCCACTTGCCACCGAGTCAAAAATTGCTGTTTGCGATCGTGCTTTTGTCGATTACCTATTGCACTTCTGCTCCCATACAGATCCTGATTACTGTTTGGGTGAGCATTTGGATTGTGGCTTATGCTAGAATTTCGGTTTCGATCTATTTGCGGCTGCTTTTCATTCCGATTGGGTTTTGGTTGACTAGTCTGCCTGCATTTGTTGTCAGCAGCGTTGCCTTATCTAATTTATCTTTGGTTCAGTCTGATGTGTGGCAGGGATTCGTTTGGAACGATCATTTTATTTATCTGAGTCATCAAGGAATGCAGCAGGTAAGTGTGTTGGGCGTGAGAACGATCGCCTCTACTGCCTGTATTTATTTTGTCATGTTGACCATTCCCTTTACTGAAGTTCTAGACATTCTGCGTCGCGTTGAGTGCCCTGTATTATTAGTTGATCTCTTGATGTTGATGTACAGATTTATCTTTGTGTTGTTACGCACGGCGAATGAGATTTGGATGGCGCAGCGATCGCGCAACGGCTACCATACTCAAAAACTTTGGATCAAAAGTCTGGGGCTGCTAATTGGGCAACTCCTTCGTCGTACTTTAGAAAACTATCGTCAAGCCTCTCTCGCCTTAGAATCCCGTGGCTTTACTGGAGAGTTTCGGGTATGTCACTCGCGGCGTTATTATCCCTCCAAACGTTACAGCTTTGAGGCATTGTTAGGGTGTGTCATTTTAGTCGCGCTCACGGGATGGCACTATGCTTCTATTTGAGCAAGTTGGCTACACCTATCCTGGCAGTGATCAACCCGCCCTTGAGAATCTTACGTTACGCATTCCGTCAGGCAAACGCTGTGCCTTAATTGGTCAAAATGGCTGCGGCAAAACCACGCTGTTTCTCTTAGCAAACGGACTCTACAAACCCCAAAAAGGACGAATTCATTGGCAAGGTTCACCGCTTCGCTACGATCGCTTCGAGTTACCCGCAAGGGGTCGCTCCTCCCTGCTCAATCTTCGTCAAAAAGTCGGGCTAGTTTTTCAAGATCCCGAACAGCAGCTAGTGGCCTCTACCGTTGAAGAAGATATCTCGTATGGGCTGTGTAATTTAGGTTTGCCAGATGCAGACGTGATTCAAAAAGTTGGGGAAGCGATCGCCGCTTTCAACCTTACTGAACTGGCCGCCCGTCCCGTTCATCACTTAAGTTTGGGGCAAAAAAAGCGCGTTTCTCTCGCCGATGTTATGGTGCTTGAGCCAGAACTATTGCTGTTAGACGAGCCAACGGCCTACCTCGACCCACGTCAAACCCGCGATCTGATGGCAAAACTACGTCAGATTCACCAAAGGGGAACGACGATCGTCATGGCCACTCACGATTTAGATTTAGCCTACTGTTGGGCCGACTGGATTTTTATCCTCAACAAAGGGCAACTCATTTTAGAAGGAACGCCTCAGCATGTATTTGCTCAACGCGACACTCTCAACCAGCTTCAATTAGAAATTCCTCTAGTATTTAAGGTTTTAGATCAGGTGACAGAAGCCTTGTCTCAAGAACCTAAATCACTACAAGAGAGAATTGTTGAACCGTTGCGAAACCGCATTTTAGAAGTGCTTCGATATGAATAACGATTCACAAAAATCACTGAAGCACCGTCCTGTTTGGTGGAACCTTCAAACACATTATTAGTATCAACCACCATCCGCAGTCATTGAAAGTTGGATATGGCACTGCGATCGCACCCCATGCAATGTCGAATTATTGACTTACCGCCATTCTCTACCCCTAAACTTAGCCAGTTAACGGTTCTGTTGCGCGACGACGAAAGAACTATCAACGAAGCGAGAAGACTCTTTCCGCTGCTCCAACAGCATTGTTAGACCTTGCCTCAACGAAATGACCATTAACTACATCATGGTTTCAATCGCCACAATGCCGCCCTCAACTGCTTCAATTTGAAGTTTAGAGCCATACAGCAAACTCATGCCGATAAGCGGCTCTGCCTCTGATGCTGCCACATCCACAACTTGATATTGTCCATGCCAGATGACAGAGGCGCGATACATATCAAAAAGAACTTCACTACCATCGCCCAACGTTGCGGAATCGCGGAATATCCAAGGCAATTCCAGCGACTCAATGATAGATAAGGGGAGCGACAAAAATCCGGTAAAGCCTGTATCGACCACTACCTGAACCATTTGCTGACGTGCTCTGCTATGACCAACAACCACCGGAATGATCGCTTCACAACTTTGATTCACGAAACCTTGCATCATACTGGCTTCTTCAGGCTCCGCGAACCAAACCGATAAACGGTGCGATGTCCAATCCGAATCACCCAAGGCTGTGCATCGGGCACACGCTCATAAAGGCGATCGGTCGCTTCGATCGTCGTGTTAGCCACTTCAAAGGCTCCGGTTTCGATGTCGATCGCCACAATCTTGCCATGATTACCTTCCTCAACTTGAGAACGCACTTGAGATTCATAAATCTCGTCGCCACGTCGAGCGAATTCCTCTTTACTGTAGCGGGGTTGGCGAACTGTCATTGCCTTGACCTCGTTGCAACATTACTCCTGAATTTTAACCTAAGCAATCGTCTACCTCAGAGCCTATTGTTAGGCGGCGATCGCTCACTAACTGTTGCTACTACAATGCGCTCACACTTTTCTAATAACAATGACAACTATGGGCACCAGAAGTCACGGGCTGCGGTTGGCAGGTTGGTCAGTACACTATCAAGTTGAGCTTCGTTAACGTTCTTCCTAAGCGCTATAGCAACATCTCGGATAGCTGTGTCAACTCATCTGTCTCAAGCCAAAATCGAGTTGCCGATCGCGCTTCCTTAATTTCAGCTTTGTGTGATCAAGTTGCCGACCGCGCTTCTTTAGTTTCAGCTTCGTGTAATCGACTTAACAAAAGCGTTTCCTTAATTTCAGCTTTGTGTAATCGAGTTGCCGATCGCGCTTCCTTAATTTCAGCTTTGTGTGATCGAGTTGCCGAAAGCGCTTCCTTAGCTTCAGAACCCTGATGCTCAGTGACAAGGTTGTATTTCGATGTTACGGACTGAGGTTCCTCGTCATTCGATCGCCAAAAGTCAATTCACACTTCTCAAAAAATTCAGTCTTCCAAAAAATCAAAAATCTGTGTAAGATGTCCGCAGGTGGATATCACGCCCCGGAAATCTGATGAACCAGATCAGACCTCCGAGGACTTCCACCTAAGTTAAAACGACTAACTTTGGAGGCGTTCATGATTGTACTACGTCTGCTTTGCGATGGGATCTTGAAAGGTTGGAATCAAGATCCTGCATACACTTCATACAACGGGGGAACGTTTGAGCCGTCAGCGTTCCCGTCCTCTTTGCACTAAATTTTGCACTAAATAGAGAGGATAAAAACATGGCCGTTAGGAAACACCTTCCTGACTCGGTTTCGTTTAGCTTTGAGTTGCAATGTTCATCCGTTAGACGCTATCGAGTCATGGTCACATTGGATTTGCAAGAGCGACTAATCTTGATGTCCTCTGGCATTCTTCCCGACGTGATCGATTTCGTTGAAGAATTTGTTGAACAACTGAGTGAAATTGCCTCGACAAAACTGGCAATTCTCAAATGGGATGGCACCAGCGACTTGACGACTGAATATCAAATCATTCGCGTGTTAGCAGGATATCAAGCCCAACGTTCTTTAGTGAAGTTCAATATCGTCATCGGCGACAGTTCACTCATCCACCTGGAGGAATTGCACGACAAAAAGACAATTCAACTTTAGGGAGTCGATCGCGAACCTGATTCACACTCTAAATAAACGTGAATTCGATGAGAGTTTTTCCGCTTCGTTGTTCACGGCTCCTGCCCCCCAACCCCCCAATTTTGGGGGACTTTCAGAGAGGAATTCTGGTTCAAAGTCCCTCACTCGTGGGGGATTTAGGGGGCGTTCCTGGATCTAAAAGCGAAGCGTTCATCGAACTGACGCTAAATAAGAGGGATGATTGAGAACTCATTTATCTGTTCATCCCTCGTTTTTTATCGTTGTGCCAAAAATCTCAACAGCCCTCACTTGCCCATTTTTCGCTTCATCTGATTCAACTCTTCTTGAGCTTCCCAGCGGGTAAACTGCTGCTCTAGCGGATCGGCTGAGTTATGAATATGGTTCGTACTTTGATTCCAGCCATTGACCGCCCAGCGTTGTTCGGTTTGAGCCGCACGGGCCGTCTGAGCTTGCGTGAGTTCCGTTTGGACTTCTTGACGGCGCTTCTGAATTTTTTGCTGTAGCGCTTCCGTTTGCTTGAGCCGTTCCTTGAGCATTTCCATCTGTCCCCATTTCTGGTTGCCTTCTCTTAGCAAAGCCGCCTCATGAGCTTGAGCAGGTTCCGCAAGATCCATCCGCCCGCCTGCTTTGGCTTTCTCAATACGAATGTGCCAGCGCTGAATCTCTTGCGCCGTGGTCAAAATCTCTTCTTGAAGCTGCTTCTCTTTTAACTGAAGGTCTGCCATCAGTCGCCGCGTTTCCTGCTCTTGATCACGTAGCTTTTCTTCGAGCGCCTGCAACTCAAGATGCGGATTGTTACGCAAAAACTCATCAAGTCGAGCTTCAAGAAACTGACTAAAATCGTCAAACAGACCCATGATTTACGGCTCCTGATCGCAAGTGGCTTCTAGGTTTTTCCTTAGTCTAATCGCTAAGGATCGTGAATTAAATGAACCCAGCGAATCAATTCACGGCGACCCAAACAAAACTTGTCTTCGCAGTTAAAAACCTTCTAGTCTACGAAGCCAGATTTTGCGCTTGTCAGAACGGTTTGAACCGCCAGTCAGAATTATGAGCTATTTAATTTTTGATCCCAAAAGCCGATCGCTACCCTAAAGCTTTTGTCCTGTAGAAAGCGTTCTCACCTGCCCATTGCGTCGCACAGTCGCATATTGTTTGGACACTTCCACCAAACTCCAACCGCTCGACCCGATGCTTTCACCAATGTAGTAGCGCTGAGTCACCCCATTCATCTCAAACAAAACAACTGATTTCGAGGGGTCAGCCCCTTCTAACACGCCCACCATCGTTCGCTGAGGGCCAGTCGCTTCTGATTGAGGCACGATCGGGGCCGCAGGTTGAACGCTCACCGGACGATTCGCCGTCGGAGAAAGTCGCTCTAACACACTAGCCAGCCGCGTCAAAATCTGATTTAGCTCACGATTGCGAGAATTGTCAGGCACACTGGCCGCCGGAGCAGCAGGCATATTAATCGTGATCGGCGCTCTGGGTAATGTTGTCGAAGACCTTGCCGGGGGCTGATTTTTGGGCACTGGCACCGTTGGCATCCCGCCATTATAAGGAGCAGTGGGCAGTCCTTCTGACTTACCTGTAGTCGCTTTGCGATCGATTGCCTCCAACGATCGCTGCACATAGGCAGAAAACTGAGCATTCGTATCGACGGGCTGAGGCGCTTGAGCCACCGTTGTAGGAGCCGGAGCGGAGGTTAACGCAGATAAAATTCGACCCGGAACGCCTTGTTGAATTGACCAGATCGCTAAAGCCGCGATCGCAGAGGTTGAACAGGTAACTATCAGGAGGCGATCGAAGGTGCTGCGACGAGGTTCGGGAGGTTTAGTTTTGGTGAGTTCGCCCAGTTCGGGGAGTGCCAGATCGTCAGTGTCGATTTTTGGCTTCCATTGAGGAAAGCTGGGAGCGCTCAACAGCCCTGAAGAGAGAGGCGGCGGGGCAATTTCTAGTTTGCGTTTGACAGGCGCTTCGACCGAAACGGGAGTCGCAGGCGGAACAGCACCCTCTAACAGTCGCTCAACATCATCAAACAGATCATCCATCAAGCGATCGGCAAAAGAATCGACCTGAAATGGCTCTGGTAGAGCTTCGGTTTGTTCCCAGGACTGAGCATCTAGAAGCGATTTTTGGCTGGTGACATCTTGAGGCATGGTTTTTATGAGAGTCGATCAAAACGGATAATTGGCTGACTGCACCCTTGAACTTCTGTATCTGTCACGGTCTGATCATTTTTCTCGATCGCGCAAATCTAATTAAAGCGCTCAATCCCACTCACGAATCTATCTTTAGGTAGAGAGCACCTAAAAGTGAAGTATCGAGAGATGATACCCCAAAAGTCAACGCTTGCAGCACTTCCGCAAAAATTATCATTCCTCCAGAAATGACACCCACGGTTCTAGAAACTGCTTACTGAGATTACATGTGATATTAAATCAACCCGATTCTCAGTAACCAAGAAAAACAGTGTTACTTTTGGGTGAGCTTGCTTGTGAGGTGGAGTTGTTTTCGATTCGTCTTCTCCAAAAAGAGGCTTTTTAAAGAAGAAGTAGAAGCCCTTTGGCTTGACAACTCATACTCATTACGAGTACGCTTTGATTAATTCACTAATCGAGGAGCTTACCTATGTTGCCTAACCGAGAAGGACAGCGCGTTCCCAACGCTACATTTCACACCCGCAAAGACAACCAGTGGGTAGACATCACAACAGAAGAATTGTTTGGCGGGAAGACCGTTGTTGTCTTTTCGCTGCCTGGTGCCTTCACGCCGACCTGCTCCTCTACACACCTGCCGGGATATAACGAACTGGCCAAAGTTTTCAAAGCCAATGGGGTTCATGACATTGTTTGCATGTCAGTCAACGATACGTTTGTGATGAATGAATGGGCTAAAGATCAAGAAGCCGACCATGTGACACTGATTCCTGATGGCAATGGTGAATTTACCGAAGGGATGGGCCTATTGGTAGACAAACATGATTTGGGATTTGGCAAGCGATCGTGGCGCTATTCGATGTTGGTCAGAGATGGTCTGATCGAGAAGATGTTTATTGAGCCAGAAGAGCCGGGCGATCCGTTTGTGGTGTCTGATGCAGAGACGATGCTGAGTTATATCAACGATCAGGCGCAAAAACCCAAGCTGGTTTCTCTATTTGCAAAAGTGGGTTGTCCTTTCTGTGCGCGGGCTAAAGCGATGCTGCAAGATCACGGCATGGACTATGAGGAGATTGTGTTGGGTCGCGATGTGACGAGTCGTTCTGTCCGGGCGATGACGGGCGCGGCGACGGTTCCTCAAGTCTTTATTGATGGCAAGCTGGTCGGCGGATCTGAGGAGTTGGCGGCTTATTTGGGAGCGGTGTAAGAAGGGATGAGGGATGAGGGATGAGCGATCGCCGTTTAACCTTTTCATTCCATCATTTGAATTTCATTGCCTGTTGTTCATTCCTTCAGTTCTAAGCTGCGCCATAAGTACCAGGAAGCGATCGTTCGATAAGGCTGCCACGGCTGTCCGAGTTGAGCGATCGCTTTTGAGTTGGGTAGGTCGGTTAGATTGTAGGCGCGACGGATGCCTGAGCGGATTCCTAAATCGTCAACGGGCAATACATCCCAGCGATGGAGTCTGAAGATCAGCAGCATTTGCACTGTCCACCGACCGATGCCTTTGATTTGGGTAAGTTGCTCAACGATCGCTTCGTCTTCTAGCGTTGCTAATTCTGATATCGTTGGCAATCCGTTTAGTGTTTGCTGGGCGAGGTCTTTGATGTAAAGCGTCTTCGATCGAGACAATCCCACACTTCGTAAATTCTCGTCTGATGTGTTGAGAATCGTCTCTGCGGTCGGCACTCCAGAATACAAGGCTAAAAACCGGGTGTGAATTGCTTTTGCGGCTTTTGTAGACAGTTGTTGTGAGATGATCGATCGTGACAACGAAAACAATAAATCACCCGACTGTTGCGCCTGATCTAATGTGCAATCCCCAATTTGATCAATCAGATTTGCCAAGATTGGATCAGACTGTTTGAGATGAGCAAGCGCGATCGTATAGTCCATTTTTTAGTTTGATTATTTTTGTTTGATGATCAAGGCTGATTTAACTGGTCTCTTCGAGTTACCCGCAAGGGGTCGCTTCACTCGATTTCCAGTCTCATCCACCTTACCGTTAATGGTTTTGCCCCGGTAATACAGCGCTGACGAACTGCCCCCATCCAGATTCATCGCCGTTTTGACTCCTAGACTTTTCATCAGGTTGGCGAGTTCTATGAGTGACATTCCATCAGAGGGCTTGGTTTGGGCAACCATGATCCAGATGATTGTGGTATCAGTCAACCCGATCGCGCTTCTTGCATTCCGTTGATTGATGCCGATCGGGTCACGTCCATTTTGGGAATCGGTAAAGGCTTCTTCTTCATCAGTGAGTTTGGGTAGCAGACGAGGCCCACCTCCGAGAGAACTTTCAAGCCGACATCCTAATGGAACTGGATCACGATGCAGCGCAAATGCATATCGAATCGTTTGATCACATTGATAGCGCCGAAACTCCGAGCGATTCAAAATCCTCTCTAGATAAGGCTTCAACGTCGGATTCTCCATTAAGCGATCGTTCTGTTTTGGGTCGGCCACCACTTGCCCATTGACAACAACATAGGAAGTCGATTGCTGGTTTTGAGGGTCAAAATATCCGCCGTTGATGACTGCAATTGCGCCTTCTCGTCGAGCAAACTGTTCGATCGTTTCGGTAGCATTTGATAAAACAGGCATCACCTCAAATTGATTTTGCAACGGAATTTTGACAATATGAACAACGCTATGAGAAAGCAATCGTGATTCATATTGAATCGTTTGAGGAACCGAACTCGACACAGAAATCGGAATCTGAGCAGATGGGAACAAAGAACGAAATACGACGGCGATCGACAAGCTTAATCCAACTAAAACCAATCCAATTTGCCAAACTTTTCTCATATTCGCCTCTTCACTTGCCCTTCAGATCAGCCTGCTAAAATCAAACTGCAAAATTCTAAATCTACTATTCACATCGCTTTGAGTACGGTAAACCGAAGCCTGAGCGCTGACCGTCCCAGTTGCCAAGATGTTAAGTTTAGTTACATAAATAAAAGTTCACTTTGAACCATTTTGGACTTTGGATTAGATCTTCTGGTACATGTTTTGACTCTCTCGATCGACATAACTTTGAAGGATTCCTCTAAATGCCAAGTCTAAAATTACAAGGATTGGTCACACTATGAGCATCAAAGAAAACCCAACTCCGTCTCGTCCACGTCTCATTGGCAACATTTTGCTGGGCGTTTCTGGGTTGTTTCTCCTCGCAAATCTATTGTTACCCAACTTGTTTGGGCCACAGATTCCGGGCGTTCCCTACAGCTTGTTTATTCATCAAGTGCAAGAAGGGGAAGTCGATCGTGTTTCTGTCGGTCAAAATCAGATTCGGTATCAGATCAAAGGTGAAAGCGGACAGCCTGGACAAGTCTTTTCTACGACACCGATCTTTGATCTAGAGTTACCCAAATTACTCGAAGAAAAAGGGGTCGAATTTGCAGCCACGCCACCGCCTAAAAATGGTTGGTTCACGACGCTTCTAAGCTGGGTGTTGCCTCCCTTAATCTTCATTGGGGTTTGGCAATTCTTTATCGCGCGGGGCGGCGGTGGGCCTCAAGGGGCACTGTCGATCGGCAAGAGCAAAGCCAAAGTCTACGTCGAAGGCGAATCAGCCAAAATCACGTTTGCAGACGTGGCTGGGGTCGAAGAAGCCAAAACTGAGCTAGTCGAAATCGTCGATTTTCTCAAAACACCCGCTCGATTTCTGCAAATTGGCGCAAGAATTCCCAAAGGTGTCTTGTTAGTTGGGCCACCTGGAACGGGTAAAACCCTTTTGGCAAAAGCCGTTGCAGGCGAAGCAGGCGTACCGTTCTTCAGCATTTCAGGATCAGAATTCGTTGAACTGTTTGTAGGCGTAGGTTCCTCTAGAGTTCGCGATCTATTTGATCAAGCCAAAAAGCAAGCACCCTGCATCGTGTTTATTGATGAATTGGATGCGATCGGCAAGTCCCGCAGCAGCAACGGATTTTACGGCGGCAACGACGAACGTGAACAAACCCTCAACCAGTTGCTCACCGAAATGGATGGATTTGCCGCAGGCGACGCGACGGTGATTGTTCTGGCAGCCACCAACCGCCCCGAAACGCTGGATCAAGCCCTGTTGCGCCCAGGTCGCTTTGACCGTCAGGTACTCGTCGATCGCCCCGATCTGTCAGGACGGGAAGCCATTCTCAAGATTCACTCTCAAAAAGTCAAGCTGGGCGATGATGTCAATCTGAAAGCGATCGCCACTCGCACCCCCGGATTCGCTGGCGCAGATCTGGCCAACCTGGTGAATGAAGCCGCCCTACTCGCCGCTCGCAACCGCCGCACAACCGTCGCTCAAGAAGACTTTGCCGAAGCGATCGAGCGCGTCGTAGCAGGCTTAGAGAAAAAGAGCCGCGTTCTCAACGAAACTGAGAAGAAAATTGTCGCCTATCACGAAGTCGGTCACGCGATGGTCGGCTACGCAATGCCAGGAAGTGGTCGGGTCGAAAAGATCTCGATCGTCCCTCGTGGCATGGCAGCTCTAGGTTACACGTTGCAGCTTCCGACCGAAGATCGCTTCTTAATGAACGAAGACGAACTACGCGGCGAAATCACCACATTGCTGGGTGGACGATCGGCCGAGGAAGTCGTCTTTGGCAGCATTACCACCGGAGCCTCAAACGATTTGCAGCGAGCCACTGACTTAGCCGAACGCATGGTCACCACCTATGGCATGAGCAAAGTGCTTGGCCCACTTGCCTATCAGCAACAACAGTCCAACTTTTTGGGAGGATCGCCCAATCCGCGTCGAGCCGTCAGCGAAGAAACCTCCAAAGCGATCGATAGTGAAGTCAAGGAAATTGTGGAACAAGCCCACGACCGCGCCTTAGACATTCTCAAACAAAATCGCGAGTTGCTGGAAACGATCGCCCAAAAGCTGCTCGAAACTGAAGTGATCGAAGGGGAA
This sequence comes from Phormidesmis sp. 146-12, assembly GCF_052939495.1. Lineage (NCBI taxonomy): Bacteria > Bacillati > Cyanobacteriota > Cyanophyceae > Leptolyngbyales > Leptolyngbyaceae > Phormidesmis > Phormidesmis sp. 146-12. The sequence goes on from NZ_JBJPHS010000029.1 coordinate 29,272, forward strand.
GAGTTATACGCACTCTTAGGTCAGGTCAACAAAGTCGCTGTCTCCTAGTCTTCTCAGTCATTGCATCAGTAATTGAATAAAAGCAGGCGGAATTCTCATTGAGGTTCCGCTTTTGTTTTGCCCTCTCTGATAGTCTTTGACCTGCTGCTGTCTACAATGTGATTAGTGAATTAGTCAGCCATTCGCGCTATTCCAAAACCCATTTATCTTTTAATCATCCATCTGCCAAAAATGTCGGATTCTCAACCAGAAATTACGCCCGAAATTCTCCAAACGATCGACGTTCTAGAAGCGCTAGAAACTTTACTAGACAAAGCACCCAGCGAAGCGATCGAGCAAATTCTTCAAGACGCTTGGCTCAAGGTCAGTGAGACTTTTCCAGAAGACTTTAAGGAGGCAACACGAGAAGATGCTGGAGCAGAGGGATTGCGCCTCTACATTCGCGTCAAAGCCTTCTTTTCTAACCCAGCCAAAAATCGAATTAGTCCTGAAGACCTAGAAATCTATTATCAGCATCGGATGGAAGCGATCGACGAAGATTCTGCTGACTTTTCTACAGATGAACGGTAGCGATGGTAAATAAAGTGCTTCCACAGATGCCGATTTTAACAGTACAAGCCTTATGCTCTGAAGCAGCAAGCTTCTCAGCGATCGAGTCTCAGCATCCAGAGCCTATTCTCTAGGGTGTCACAGACGGTAAAGCTATTGGAACATATTTAGAACAATTCAGGCTTTACTTAAAGGGAAAATATGAGTTTTTGGAGGGTAATTCAGCCAGTGGTATTGATTTTACAGGCTTGCTTGTTGATGTAAAAGTAACCAGCGTCAGACAACCTCAGTCGTCATGCCCCTTCAAATCTGCACGACAAAAGATTTTTGGACTTGGATATTCTCTACTTGTTTTTGTCTATGACAAGTCAGACAATAGCACCATCCGCACAGCAACTTTAAGTATTCTGCACACCATCTATGTCACTGCCGAGAGAACAGCCGATTTTCAAAACTCCAATGCTTTGCAGTGGCGGCTTCAATATGGGAGAGCCCTTGAGCGGGCTGGGCAAGAAGAAGGTGTTGTTGCTGTTTATAGAGCGGTTGTATGACTCAGGTTGTCTCTAAGTCAAAATTAGAGTATGGAGACTTTCAAACTCCATTAGAGTTAGCTGAAAAAATTTGTCATAAGTTGTTAGAGCTTGGTGTAAATCCTGACGTTATTGTTGAGCCAACCTGTGGCATTGGTAACTTTATTCAAGCTTCTGCACATTCATTTCCATCAGCCAGTAAAATCATCGGAGTTGAGAGAAACCAAAACTATTTACAAGAAATTAGAAAAAATAGTCGGCTACAAGACAAAAGAATTCAAATTCAGCCAGGAGATTTCTTTGAGTTTGATTGGTCTTCAGTGATGAAAACTCAATGTAGCGAAAAAATTCTGGTATTGGGGAACTTTCCCTGGGTTACTAACTTTCAACAAGGAATGACTGGGAGCAAAAATTTACCTAAAAAGACTAACTTTCAAAATCACAACGGTTTGGATGCCATTACAGGTAAAAGCAATTTTGACATTTCTGAGTGGATGTTGATTAACGCTACCCAATGGTTGCAGAAACAGGATGCCTATCTTGCAATGCTATGTAAGACTTCTGTTGCAAGAAAACTATTAAATTATATTCAGTCCAAAAATTCAAATCTTTCTTACTGCTCAACTTACAAAATAGATGCAAAAAAATATTTCAACGCAACTGTTGATGCTTGTCTTCTATTCTGTAAATTTGACTTGGATTCACAAAACTACTTCTGTGACGTATTCAATAGTCTTGAGGCGGATACTCACTACCGGATAGGTTACCGAAATAATATTCCAATTAGAGATACAGGCTCTTTTGATCAATTAGAAAATCTACATGATCCCAAGAGGGAAGCGAAATGGCGATCGGGCATTAAGCACGATTGCTCAAGCGTGATGGAATTTCGTAAAGTTGATAATGCATTTATGAATGGATTGGGGGAAGTTGTTGATATTGAAGACACTTGCCTGTTTCCTTTAGTCAAAGGTTCTGATGTTGCACAAAACCGCATAAAAAGCATTAATCGCTATGTTTTGGTCACTCAAAGATTCGTTGGTGAGCCAACTGAATATATCCAAACTTTAGCTCCCAAAACCTGGAACTATTTAGAGACTCATTCAGACTATTTAGAGAACAGAAAAAGCAAAATTCATCAGAAGAGTTCTCGTTTCTCTATCTTTGGAGTTGGCTTGTACACGTTTGCGCCCTGGAAAATTGCAATATGTGGACTCTACAAAAAACTAGACTTTCGGTTGGTTGGGCAAATGAACGGCAAACCAATTGTTTTTGACGACACCGTTTACTTTCTCAGTTTTGAAGATGAACAAGTTGCTACTCAAACACTTACACTTTTAACTTCTTCGCCAGCAATAGACTTTTACTCCTCTTTGATCTTTTGGGATGAAAAACGCCCAATTAAATCCAGCATCTTGAACAGTCTAAACTTACCTGCTTTAGCAGAAAGACTAGCCTCAAAATTGTAAGAAATTAGGGCGTTGCTGATTGGAGGGATGAATCTGTTGGGAAGTGTCAATCTTTCCGCCCCCTAAATCCCCCAAAAATGGGGGACTTTGAACCTTGGGGTTCCCTCCGTGGGGCAATTCATCCCCTGATTCAGCAACGCCGAAATTAGCTATCAGGTTAAAACCATCAGACTGAAAGTTTTTGAATACCTGTCGTTAAACAGTTGACTAGCCTCTACTTCGTTAGCCTAGATTTTGAGTGATGGCGGTTGAGCGATCGACAAATTAGATAAATTAATCTACCTTGTGATTGTCAATGCCCAAGTTTCGGTGAAACGTTAGCGCTCCGACCTGTCGATCGCCCACCATCCAATTTTTCATCCGACTCGGCACCAACTCAAATTCGGTCTGGTTAATTTGCGCCAGTTCACTCAAAAACTCGTCCCAGGTGATGTGATCAAGCTGCATATAAATTGACTTCAGCGAAATGGGATGTCCCCAAGCGATCGCTTGCCCAACTGCCAAACTCGCCAACTTTTGCCAAATCGGAAAGACCCGCTCCACCAGACTGCCGCTCAACTCAGGAAACTGACTCAACAATTCGCCCTGAGCGATCGCTTTGCGAAACTTTTGCAGCATGTCATATCGCGTCACATAGGGATTAAACTCGCCCACCTGCGATCGCAAATCGCCCCATTCACTCTTACGGACTTCAATAAATTTATCGATGGCCGCCAAAATTAAGTCTCGTTCTGCTTGACGATCAAGATTCGCCGGAAGCTGAATTTCCTCGACTTCTAAAGCTTTGTTGGTTGATTTAGCCACGGTGAAATGGGTGAGGGCGATTGTTCATCCAATCAGATTAGCAAGGAGCGGCTGTTTTCTCCACCCCAGACGTTTGACAAGCTTCGATCAGTCCATCAATACCCTGGACGATCCAAATTTTGGTGTTGAGTTTTTGTTCGAGATCTTCAACACGCATGTCATCTAAAAACACGGTATCACCATGCTTCAACATCAAAGAAGGCAGCAGAATCCCATCCTGTAACTCCTGACCCTGCAACGCTTGTAAAATATCCTGCCCAGTCAGTAAGCCCGTCACCGTCATCGTTTGACCCCAATATTGACTATTGAGTGCCACCATTTTCACTGTTAGACCTTGAACCTGATTGAGTCGGCTCAAGATCGGCTGAAAAGCTTGCTCGACCGCGTTGCCCACAATCCAGGTAAAGGAACGAGGAGACACCTTTTTAGGAAGCCGTTTTGCCTGTGACTGAAACTCTTTCAAAAATTGCCGAATCGACCCCACTCCATTACCAATCTGCGGATAGTCTTCGTAATGGGACTCCGGCGGCAACGCCTGACCCGCAATCAAAAACCATTCATCTGCCAGCCACACGATCGTCGAGCCATATTGTTGTTTGAACTGTTGTTGAAGCTGCTGCACTTGAGCAATCACTTCTTGAGCCTTTTTGCGAGTCACCGGAATCAACTCATCTTGATCAGGACGAAAGCGCGTCAATCCCACAGGCACCACGGCTACAGAAGCGATCGCCGGGATCTCCCCTCTGTGAAACTGCGCCAGATCCAACAGCGTGCGCGTCAGATGCTCGCCATCATTAATTCCAGGACACAACACGACCTGAGCATGAATCTGTAAATCGCGATCGTCAAACCATTTCAACTGCTCCAAAATTTGCCCCGCGCGATCGTTCTTGAGCAACCGGGTTCTCACAGGGGCTTCCGTCGCGTGGATTGAGACAAACAAGGGAGACAGCCGCATTTGTTCGATGCGCTCCCATTCTCGCTGCGTCAAGTTGGTCAGCGTCAAATAACTGCCATACAAAAAGCTCAGACGATAATCGTCATCTTTGAAATACAACGTCTGCCGCATTCCTGGCGGTTGCTGATCGATAAAGCAAAACGGACAGCGATTGTTGCACTGGATCAAGCCATCAAACAAAGCCGTTTCAAACTCCAACCCCAAATCTTCGTCGTAGTCTTTCTCAATCTCGACTTGATGAGTTTTGCCACTCGTGTCCAGCACTTCGAGATCCAGCACTTCATCCGCACAGAGAAACTGATAATCGATCAAGTCACGCGGCTTTTGCCCGTTGATCGAAACCAGACGATCGCCCGACTCAAAGCCAATTTCTGCGGCGATCGAATTGGGCAACACAGCCGTAATTAAAGCCGGACGAATGGAAGAATCGCTCATGGAAGTTGGGAAGCTAAATGTCTAATCAGCGTTTGAAAACCGTGGTGAGAATGACCGTGACCGTCGCAGACGCAATCAGCGTAAAAGCCAGTTGCACGACCCATTGAGTCGCCTGTTGATAGTCACTAAAGCGATCGTTAAACCGTTCCCCATCACTAGACAGCTTATCAACTCGATCAGATAGCTGATCCAGCCGCTCCAAAACCTGTTGCTGAAAGTCTCTGTCTCTAAAATTTCGTTGGTCGTCGTCGGATTGCTCGGTCATGATCCTTTCACCCGTGCTTTTCTTATTCTAAGCCTCCTGAGTCAGACGTTTTTCAGCAAGTCTGTCGCGATCGCCAACAGCAGTACCACGCCGAACGTCAGACGATACCAGATAAAAACCAGCGTATTTTTGGTTTGCAGATAGCGCAACAGCCAAGCGATCGACAAATAAGAAAAGATAAACGTTGAGACAATTCCCCCTAGCAAAGGCAGCAATTCATCGACATTCCCGATCGCTTTTCTCGCTTGATAAAGGGTAGCGATCGTCAAGGTCGGAATTCCTAACAAAAAAGAAAATCGAGCGGCGGTGTCTCGCTTCAGTCCCAAAAACAAGGCTGTCGTCAAGGTAGACCCCGATCGAGAAGCCCCCGGAAACAAAGCGATCGTCTGCCCTACCCCCACCAAAATTCCGTCCTTAATTTGCAGTGACTCAAAGCCGCGTTTACGCTTGCCGATTTGTTCTGCCAAACCCAGTAGCAGAGCCATCACGATCGACATCACCGCAATCACCAGAGGCGTTTCTGGAATTTTGTCATTGAGCAGTAGCCCACCGACTAATGCAGGAATCGTACCCACTCCAATACCGACCAGCAGTTTCCACTCTTCACGCTGCCAATCTTTTTCCCGAAATGCTGACCAACCACCCGTCACAATCTGCTGAATATCTGACCAAAAATACATCACGACCGCAATCACACTACCAAACTGAATCGCATCAATAAAATACTTTTGCTGCGTCCAGCCAAACACATCCCGAAAAATCAACAAATGGGCCGTGCTGCTAATCGGCAAAAATTCTGTGATTCCCTGAACGATGCCCAGCACGATCGCCTGAAACAAACCAACCAGCAGATTATTTTTTGGAGCGTCGGCAGCTTGTAGCAAGAAGTGCCCAGCGTTGAATAAAGCGCCCCAATCGGGGTTGAGTTCAAAAAAGTTCATGCGTTCCTGTGGAGTGATTGAGCGATCGGGGTCGTCTTTGCGCGACTAGTTTATCCGAAACTTGTGTCTTAGCAGCTAAGTTTCTATGACTCTCTGCTGATCCAGTCAATGATTTGCGATCGCACTCCGGAAAATCCGCTAAAATCAGGAATACCCCCAGGGGGGATAAACTTCTTAAGATTTATTACAGAGTCACGCCGTTTAACCGACCGAGGTCTGTATGGTAATGTTAAGTTAAGTAAATAAAATTAATCAGAAATAAGAATCCCTTGATTTCCTACCCGTACACTGCTAACCCTATTTATCAACCTCAGACCTCCGAAGCAATGGCTTCTGCTGAGAATACATCCGCTGTTCGACCCTGGTTAGTCTTTGGGGGCGCAGTGTTTCTGGTTGCCGTGCCTGTCTTCTTTGAAGCGCCTTTGGTTCGAGCATTGCCTCTGGTAAGTTTGGCGTTGACCGCAGGCTGGCTCTGGCTAGGTTCAAAGCTCTCATCTAAGCTCAACACTCAAATCTGGGGAGACCTAATCACAGGATTTGCTTGGACTTGGATGGCGGGATCGATCTACTGGGGATGGCTGCGCTGGGAACCGACCTTACATTTACCCGTAGAAGCGATCGCCCTGCCGATCGCTCTTTGGGGGCTGTCGCGCGGATCGTGCAAGGTAGGCAACCTTTTCTATCTGGGTTCTTTGTTTGGCACGGTGTTGACTGATCTTTATTTCTACCTGGTTGGTTTGATCCCGGCTTGGCGACAGGTGATGCAGGCCGAACCGGATCTTGTTCGCCCAATTTTTCAGCAAGCGATCGCTCAAGTTAACACTGCCTGGGGGCTTTTTTGGGTCGCTATCCTAGCAACAATTCTCTTTAGCGTCGGTATTTTTTCTTTTAGACCCCAAAAGTTGCATTGGTTAGCGTTCAGTGGAGCAGTTCTGAGTACAATCTTGGTAGATGGTTTATTCTGGCTTGCGGCTTCTCTCGCTTGAGCAAAGCTTTAGTAGGTCAGTAATATCACGCTTGAAAAAAAATCTCATCCTTGAGAAGTTGAAAAGTTGAGTAGCCCAAAGATGCGTAGGTTACTTGTTTTCAGGCGTGAACACTGACACGTTTTGCGATGTCAGGATGCATCATAGGAAAGACTTATTGACTTCTAAACCTGTGGTGACTTTGCAACCCACTCCTCACCTTGTATTACGGACTGATTCTGGAAGTCGTCGGTTTCCTCTGGTTGGCGGTAACTGTTGGACGATCGGACGTAGTGAAGATAATAATTTTGTGCTGTCTGATCGTTGGATCTCGCGCAACCATGCCATGTTGCAGTCAATGGAGACAGGCGAGTTTTATCTGATCGATTTAGGAAGTCGCAATGGCTCTTTTGTTAACGGACGACGAGTGAGCATTCCGGTAACGCTGCAAAATGGCGATCGCTTGACGTTTGGGCAAACAGAGCTTGAGTTTTACTGCCCGATTCATCATCCGACCGACCCTTCGATGGGGATAGACTCCAAAGAATTTACCGCGACCGCGACGCTGCATATTCGGCGACTGATTTCTGTGCTGGTTGTCGATATTCGAGACTTCACAGTTTTGACGCGCCAGCTAGACGAAAAGCTACTTTCAGAAGTGATTGGCACCTGGTTTCGGCGGGCGGGCGACATTATTCGCGAGTATGGAAGCTGGGTTGACAAGTACATCGGTGACGCAGTGATGGCAGTTTGGACGCATGGCCCCCAGGGAGTCAGCCGCGACGAAATGCTGAGAATCTTTCAGGCAGTGGGGGCCCTGCATACGATGACCAGCAATCTTTACAATCAGTATCCCTTACCCTTTCCTTTACGCATTGGCGCTGGGATCAACACAGGCTACGCGATGGTTGGCAATACAGGGAGTGGCGATCGCCCCGATTACACTGCCCTCGGAGATACCGTCAATGCTGCCTTTCGCCTCGAATCTTCAACCAAACAGATCGGTCTAGATATTGCTTTGGGTGAAACCACTTACCATCATCTTTCGACCCTGGTGGCAGATGCTCAGTTTTTTGAGCAATACACCGTTCACCTTAAAGGCTACGACGTTCCGACGCTGACTCATGCCTGCTCATTTGCGGATCTCGATACGTTTCTACAACTCAAAGTTGGATCAAATAGTTAACCCAGTGTCGAGTTAACTTTCATTGCTCAAGCATTGCTCAAGCGTCTGAATCTTCAGAATTGATTTGGATCTGAGGAATTCAATTTCTCAAACTTGAAAACTCAAACCCTCTGATTAAGAGTTTGTATCACGGAGATGATAGGCTCTAATAAAAGCTGTGTCGAGAGTCTGCTCGATCGAGTGGGAGGGAAATTAACATGAAACGTTTCGTTCGATTTATTGCCACCTTGAGCCTGATTGTGTGCCTGGGTTGGTTTAGCGCGTCTCAGAGTGCAACGGCTGCAAATCTGAGCAATTTTGGGTCTGTCCGTCCGTCTGCTGTGCTGGCTGCCGAGCCGCTTCGCAATGCGGTTGAAGACAAAATGGCAACAGACTATGGTAAAAAAATTGACCTAAACAACACCAATCTTCGAGCGTTCCGCCAATATCAGGGCATGTATCCAACGCTGGCAAGTCTGATCTTCAAAAATGCTCCCTATGAAAGCGTTGAAGATGTCCTGAAAATTCCTGGGTTGAGTGAGAAACAAAAGGAAGTTTTGCAAGCCAATTTGGACAATTTCACGGTTAGTGAAGTCTCGAAGGAGCTTGTAGAAGGCGACGATCGCATCAACAACGGGATTTATCGCTAAAATTCAAAAAATCTACGTGTTCTAATTTTTCGCTCTCTGCACGATCGGGCTGTCCCAGAATGCAGAGAGTGTTTTTATAGCTGCCTCCAAGATGTCAGATTTAAGATGCCAGATTTCAACTCATTCGACGTGCTGGTGATTGGGGCGGGGGCTGCGGGTCTCTACACTGCTCTGTGTCTGCCTGCTCACTTTCAAGTCGGACTGATTACCAAAGATCAGATCTCTCGCTCTGCCAGTGATTGGGCACAAGGCGGCATTGCGGCAGTGATTGATCCCCAGGATTCGACGGATCTACACCTCGACGATACGCTGAAGGCGGGGGCGGGTCTGTGTGACTACCAGGCGGTCAAGTTTCTGGTCGAGAATGCGGCTGAGTGTATTCATAATTTAGTAGACATGGGGGTGGCGTTCGATCGTCAGGGTTCCAATCTGGCTCTGACGCTAGAAGCGGCCCATTCACGGCGACGAGTCCTTCATGCTGCTGATACGACGGGTCGAGCTGTCGTCACAACACTCACTGAACAGGTTCTCAGCCGTAAAAATATTCACATTGTTGCTCAAGCCTTTGTCCTTGACCTTTGGCTCGATTCAGAACAAACCTGTCAGGGTGTCAGCGTTGTTTATGAGGGGCAGGTTCACTGGATTCGGGCAGGTGCAGTGATTTTGGCAACGGGCGGCGGGGGACAAGTATTTGCCCAAACGACCAATCCAGCCGTAAGTACAGGAGATGGGGTCGCGATCGCGCATCGGTCAGGGGCGATTTTGCGAGATTTAGAATTCGTGCAGTTTCACCCGACGGCACTGACCCAGCCGGGGGCACCTCGCTTTCTGATTAGCGAAGCGGTGCGGGGAGAAGGCGCACATCTGGTCGATCGTCGGGGGCATCGATTCGCGTTTGATTACCACCCGGCTGGAGAGTTGGCTCCTAGAGATGTGGTGAGTCGAGCGATTTTTAGCCATTTGCAAAAGACGGAAGCAGATCCCGCCCTGGCGAATGTGTGGTTAGATTTGAGGCCGATCGCTCCTGAGACGATTCGTCACCGCTTCCCAAATATTATTCAAGTCTGTCAGCGCTGGGGGATCAACGTCTTTGAGGAGCCGATTCCGGTCGCCCCGGCAGCCCACTACTGGATGGGGGGCATTGAGACAGATTTGCTAAACCGCACGTCGATTTCAGGACTGTATGCGGTGGGTGAGACGGCCAGCACGGGTGTTCATGGGGCCAATCGCCTTGCTAGCAATTCACTATTAGAATGTCTGGTTTTTGGGGCGCAGTTAAAGTACCTGGAATTAGATGCAAGCGCAATCTCTTCGAGTTACCCCCAAGGGATTGCTGCAACTGCTGCATCCGTTGTCCACTTTGTCGCCGCTGACCTCAAAAAAATTCGGCTACTTCGCCTAGAACTGCCCAAACTCGTCTGGCAAGGAGCCGGGATCTGTCGAGAGCAGAAAGTTTTGCAGGAAGCGATCGCTCAACTTCATCTCTGGCAACAAGAATTTGCCCAACTCTCTCTGACACAAAGCTTGTTAAATCTATCTCCCGGCCAAACGCTCAAATTTGATGCCGCCGATGCAGATGCTCACCTTCGGGCTTGGGGCGAACTCTACAATCTGCTGGATATCGCTGATCTGATTCTCAAAAGTGCTGCCTACCGCACCGAAAGTCGGGGGGGACACTATCGATCGGACTTCCCCAACTCGTCTTTGGAATGGCAGATGCATACAATGGTTCGGCGGGAAGCAGAGCGCGATCGCTGGTGGGCAACACCTGTAAGAAGGGATGAGGGATGAGGGATGAGGGATGAGGGATAAATTAGATGATCTGTTCCCCTTGGGGGGTAATCCGCTGCGCGAGGAGGGATGAAAAAACTACAAATATTTTTGGACGACTTCCCAACCTGTCAGGGAGACTAATACGAAAGCAACGCAGAGCAGGGCATTTACGCCAATGTGGAGCGGTTTTGCCCAGGGACGATCGGGGCTGATTTGCACAGCGCTCCAGGCTGAGACAAACACTAACTCGACGACAGCGATCCCGACCGCGAGATGACTGGAATGTCCCAAACTGCCGTAATGTCCCAAGGTGCCGACAATGCCGATCGCCAACAGCAACAACACCAACCCTGCCATGATAGCCCCCGTTACAAAGTGGAAGGGTCGCAACCAATCGGGACGCTGCTGGCGCGTCGCAAACAGGGCAACTCCAGTAACAGCCTGAATCAGATAGGCCACGATCGTAAAGCCCATTGACCAGGCAGCAATTTTCCACAGCCAAATAAAAGAGGGTAGATCCAAAATATTGACTCAGTACAGCACCCTCATTCTCCTAAAAAAATGCAGTGACTGATCAAGCCACCGCAGGAGTTTTGTCACATTTTGTTCGTTACAGATTCGGTACAGAAGTGATTTGATGCAGCTTTGGGCAATCGTAACTTTCAAGGGACTTCAGAACTATTTTTCTTAAAGAGCAATTTTTTAGAGTGTCAATCAGGTCTGACTCAAGCCAAGCTATCTACTCAGCAGAGGTTAAAACGGGCGTGGCAGCAATGCCTTCATTGCGACGTTCCTGCTCTTGGGTGGAAACTGCTGGTGACTTGCTGCCCTCTTCCACACACAAGGTTGAGCAAGCGATCGTATCTGAGAGAATGGCACTCGCCATCATGCCCGTATGAATTTCAAGCTGGGCATCAGATACCGCCTCAAACAACAAACGCTGACCCGGAAAAACAACCCGCTCAAAGTACCAGTTAGGAATGTTGGTGATGCGGGCAATTTGCATCTGACTTGTAGCGTTGACATAGCAGCAAAGCAGCTTGGTCGCAGTGTCAGAAGGGACGGGATCAAAAATCTGAGCCATAGGTTTCATGGAGAGGACTCCATCTTTGAGGTGAGTGGTTTAACGCTAACACTCTGCGATCCCAGGTGACTGTAAATCCCACTACCAATGGCTTTTTCTATTGCAAATTCTTTCTTAAGGTAGAGCAATGTCAAGGATTGTCTCTATGCTTGATTAACAAATTTTGAGTAAGGAGTGATGAAGGGGCGATCGCAACCCTTATCCATCCGTGATCCTGGCAAAACTTAACCCAAATCGATCCACAGGAATCAGAAGCAGTGGTATCGTAAAGTTATATGACAACACTTTTCAGAATCTTTGACCAAACATCTATTCAGATCCACCCCGTGATCTCAGAAACACGTCAGCATTTCTCATAAACTAAGAGTGAGAAGGTTTGCTGAAACTTGCAGGTTTTGACTTGCTCATTTGAGACTGAGATATCCTTAAACCGCCAACCAATAATGGAAAATCGAATTCTCTACGTCCGCCTTCCGTGTAACCCGATTTTTCCCATCGGCGTGGTCTACCTGGCAGATCACATTCACAAACAGTTTCCCCACGTTGAACAAAAAATCTTTGACCTGGGTACCGTTCCCCCGCTAGACTTTGCGGGCGCTCTGGATGCCTGCATTGATGAATTTCAGCCCAGCCTGCTGGTTTATTCTTGGCGAGACATTCAAATTTATGCGCCTGTGGGTGGACGGGGTGGAAACCCTTTGCAGCACACGTTTGAGTTCTTTTACTCGCTCAATCCGCTGGTCAAGATGAAGGGCGCGATCGGTCTGCTAAAAATCGCAACAGGCTACTATGGCGAGCTTTGGCGCAATTTGGGCTTAATCAAGCGAGGCGTAAAACGAGCGAAACGCTACAATCCCAATGCTCGTGTGGTTGTAGGCGGTGGTGCCGTCAGTGTTTTTTACGAACAGGTCGGAAAAAGCTTGCCCAACGGGTCGATCATCTCAGTCGGTGAAGGGGAAGCGCTTTTAGAAAAGCTGGTGCGGGGTCAGGATTTTTCTGATGAGCGGTGCTATGTGGTGGGTGAGACGACTCCCCGCGATCGCATGATTCACGAAGCGCCCGCTAATATTGAGAAAACGGCCTGCAACTATGATTACATTCAGAGTATCTGGCGTGACTTTGAGTATTACTTTGAGTCTCAAGATTTCTATGTAGGCGTGCAGACCAAGCGGGGCTGCCCTCATAACTGCTGCTACTGCATCTACACGGTGATCGAAGGCAAGCAGGTGCGGATTAATCCGGCTGAGGAAGTCGTGGCTGAGATGAAACAGCTTTACGATCGCGGTATTCGTAATTTCTGGTTCACCGACGCTCAACTGATTCCCGCCCGCAAGTATATGGATGACGTGATCGAGCTACTGCAAAAAGTTCTCGACGCAGGCATGAAAGATATTCACTGGGCTGCCTACATCCGAGCCGACAATCTCACGCCTGAACTGTGCGATCTAATGGTCAAAACAGGGATGAATTACTTTGAGATTGGCATCACTAGTGGGTCTCAAGAGTTGGTTCGCAAAATGCGGATGGGCTATAACTTGAGAACCGTTTTAGAAAACTGCCGCGATTTGAAGACTGCTGGATTCAGCGACCTGGTTTCGGTGAACTACTCGTTTAATGTGATTGATGAGCGTCCTGAAACAATTCGTCAAACGATCGCCTACCACCGTGAGCTAGAGAAAATTTTTGGGGTCGACAAAGTAGAACCTGCGATCTTCTTTATCGGACTCCAACCTCATACCCACCTTGAAGAATTTGCCTTCAAAAATCAGATTCTCAAACCTGGGTACGACCCGATGAACATCACGCCCTGGACGGTTCGCAAGCTGTTGTGGAACCCTGAGCCATTGGGATCATTCTTTGGGCAAGTCTGTCTGCAAGCGTGGCGGCAAAACCCCAACGACTTCGGGCGCGAAGTGATGAATATTCTAGAAGCGAGACTGGGACGTGCAGACTTAGAAGAGGCTCTAACGGCCCCGATCGCACCCAAACAACAGGCTCTAGCAAGCGTTGGCGCGAGAAAGTGAGGATTTAATGCTGGAAGGTTCCATTCTACAAAGGTTGAGGTCTGCTCACCAGAGCGGGCACTCAGGGAAACGTCCCTTAAACTTTGGGGTTTACTACAAAAATACGCTGGTCTCTCTCTGTCACGCCCTAGAGGACTGCATTCTCACCTGTAGCAGTGCGCCCCTCGTGGTGACTGCCTTCCAGCGTGGCAAATGGTATCTCCAGGAGGCTGATCGCTACGCTGAGCTAGCTGATCGATCCCGACAGGTGGTGATCATGGCCTCCCACGACACAGGCTTTGCAGAACATCCGACCAGCCAGCGATCGAATGTCTCTCTGGTAGAACTGGAACAAACTGACCCTGTTTCTCAAGAGTGGCACTTGATGATTTTTGCGCCTACCTATACTGCGATGGTGCTGTGTCAGGAGCTTTCGGTCGAAGACTACGGTGAGAAAGGGGTTCCGACCGAAGATCTCGATCGTAAATTTTACGGGTTTTGGACGTTTGAATCCAATTTAGTTAAGGAAACAGTGGAACTCGCGATCGACCATCTCGGACGCTACAATCCTGACCTTCACCAGCAACTCACTGCCAGAGTGCAAGAGATTAGCACCGAGGCTGAGACAGCCGATCGCGATGACATCTACACCGCCGTCTCGCTAGTGATGGAATACCTGAAAACGGGTCAGCAGGATTTGGAGTCTGTCTCGATCGCTCATCGTCACGAAGCTTTAGATAACAACCTAGTGTCTAATGAGTTGCAGGCATTTTTGAGGCTGGCTCAACTAATTGACCAAACTGACCTCAGCAATCCGATGGCCGCCGCAGAAGTGACGACGCTTGGAGAAGCAATGGCGCAACTGCTCGACCTTCCTTCGTGGCAGTTAAATCGATTGAGGCTGGCAGGTTTGCTGCATCGGCTGGCATTTTTGCAGCGATCGGACAGCGTTTTGAGTGCCGGAAGTTTTGCCCGCTATTCTGAAAGTGAACCAGACGCGCCGCCCAGTTGCCCGATCGTGCCCGGAGCGCAAATTCTCAGAACCATGCAGCGGTTAAAGGCGATCGCGACCATCATCACCCACCAAACCGAACGCTGGGACGGACACGGCCAGCCTGCGGGGCTAGCGGGCGACGAAATTCCTTTAGAATCCAGAATTCTCGGACTTTTGGCCGCCTTTCAGCAGCAGCTTGCTAACCATCGAGCGAATCCAGCCCTGACTCCAGAGGCGTGTTTTACCCAAGCGTTAGCAGCCTGTCAGGCAGAACAGGGCGATCGCTGGGATCCAAAACTCGTTGATGTGCTCACCCTCTTGGTGAGTGGAATGCAACAAGGGTTGAGTCTACCGATCAATCTGCCCAAGATTGCAGCGGGGATGTGGCTGCTCGACTCTCACTCAGACGAAGACCTGCTCAAGTTGTCAGAATTCGAGCAGATGGTGGACATGGCAATCGAACAGGTTTAACAGCATGGAGCTTCAAGTAGTGCGATCGGACAAACTCAAGCATTCAGCCGGGGCAGATTTACAGGACGAAGATCTCTCTAACGCCGATCTCAATGGCGTTAATCTCGCAGGCGCAAAACTCACAGGTGCAGACCTCACAGGCTCCAAACTCTCAGGTGCATCTCTCGATGGTGCGAATCTAATCGGCTGTCAGCTAGTAGGCACTGATCTGCGGGCCAATCTGATGGGGGCAAACCTCATGCAAGCTGACCTAACCGAAGCTGATCTGCGAGGCAGCAATTTGCGTGGGGCAAATTTGATGCGGGCCCGGTTGACTCGTGCCACGCTGACGGGTGCTTTCTTAAGTGGCGCAAACCTAATGGGCGTGAGCTTTCAGGGGGTTGACCTGCGGGGTGCTGATCTGCGAGGTGCAAATCTGAGTGGCGCAAATCTTCACGGCGCGAACTTGAGTCAGGCAGATTTGCAAGGAGCACTCTTGACCGAAGCGAACCTTGAGGAAGTTGACTTACAGGGTGCTAATCTAGCAGGCGCAAATTTAGCGGGCGCAAACCTTTTGTGTGCTGAGTTAGAAAATGCAAATTTGGAAGGCGTGAATCTTGCAGGAGCCTGTCTAGTAGGAACGAAATTAGATGGGTCGATTCCTGACAGCGCAGTGTCTCATTCCTAGTGCGATCGCCCCTATTGCCAAAGTCCCCACTAGCCCAGCCAATGGATTGCGATCGACACCTGTGACCCACTGGGGCACTTGATTAGAGAATTGGATCACCTGTCCCACATTCAAGATGTAATAGCCCCAGACCAACCCCCCATGTAGCCCGATCGACAGACCCAATCGACCTTGAGTGGCGCGTTTTGCCCACACTAAAGCAACTCCCAGCAAAATCAGGGCAGGAACTTGAGCAATTCCTCTAGGCGCGTGGAGGAGTCCGAAGACGGCAGCACTAATCCAAAGTGCTGTTTGGGGGTAGTCTCGCTCTAACTCGTCCAACAGCCAGCCACGAAACAAAAGCTCTTCAGCAAAACCAACCCCCAGACCCGTGAGGGAGCCTTCCAAAATCATTTGAGCTAGAACGGGAGACGATCGCCACTCTACCCAGCCCAAAATCCCTAAAAATCCAAACATTGCCAGTAGACAAATCGACCCTAACCCCAAACCTGTTAGAGTGTTGAGTGCATTTTTGCGGGTGCTGCTCAGTCCATAACGTTTGAGAAGAGGCTGTTGATAGACATAGTGCCCCCAAAGTCGAACTAGAAGAATAAATTCCAGGTACAAAAGAACTAGCGTAATGATCGAAGCTGCATTTGTATCGGACACTCCCCATTGAATTAAGCCAGCCAAAGGCAGCCCTGCACAAAGTAAAACAGACAAAAATATCCCGATCCGAAGTGGGGCGGGATAAGTAGGTATACGATCGAGACGGCGCTTCAAAGTGTTTAGAATTATTCGTCAGGCTCGATCGTACTGCTCAAATTGTTGGCTTTAAGCGTTTCGCTGTAAAACTCAGCATGCTCTTGAGCGCAGGTAATCACCAACGCCAATCCGCTATTATGCGCTTCCATCATGATATTCACAGCCTGTGGTTGTGTCAGACTGGGAACTGTTTTCATGAGAACCTGCACTACATGCTCCATTGGATTGTGATCATCGTTGTGGAGCAATACACGATAGCGAGGCGCGAGTTTACGGGACGTTGAACGCTTTTCAATAGTTTCAACAGACACAGTTCTCTTCTCTCCGTAAGCTATCAACTACATTAATCGGGCTGATTCTTTAACCATAATGATCTTTTTCATCACCGACAACCCCACGATAGACTCCTTCGTCAGAGACAAACCGTGGTTTTGACTTGAGCAAGCTCTTATAATCAGCCCCGTCTCCTACCTTAACGCTTCTTCATAACAATTCACCACACAAGTCAGAAATCCCTAACCCAATAGCGGCATTATCTTGATAAACCACCGCACTTCAACGGTAGCACTTAACTTCAATAGAACTTTAGAATCGTTAAACCACCGTTACGCTCCAAATAGACCTTATGAATTTTGCCTCACAATACGCTCATTCAAAGGATGGGAGAGGTCACTTTCAGCCATCTCAGATTGTTTGCTTAGAGCATGAGACGACTCGCTTGTATGCAGAAGTTGTGCAGATTGTGGAGGTTCGGCAACTCTGCTGGGCACGTCCTCTTGTGTTGATTATGGGGTCAGATTTAGAGAAAACGCTTCAGGCGATCGACCCCAAAAACCTACAGGATTTGCGTCAAGGTGCAGATCTGCTGCTGCCTGCGATTTTGTTTCGACAAGCGTTGGATGTGGAGGTGATCCCACTGTGGTCACAGCTTTATCGCTCAGAAGGAGACTGGGAGGGACATGAAGCGATTTCTCCAAGTTCCCCGCAAGCGATCGCCGCTCGTCAGTCACTTAACCAATTGATTCGTCAAATTTGGCAGGCACACCCGGATGTTTTTTGCGATCAGTAAAACTGTGACCAACGTTAGCTCAGACGCTAGGGACTAAACGAATTCGGCCCTCATCCATTTCGGACATCAGAAGTTCTAAGGCTTCATAGTCCACGTCAGAAATATGCCCCAACCGGGTTAGCTCATAGTTGATTTCGTTCTCCATGTCAGGCGTTAGGCACTTAATGTAAAGCGCTTTCTCAACTAGCCGACGGATGATTTCACTACTTTTCATGGCTACTCGCAATGATTTCGTACTTCTAAATTATCGGTGGAAGGAGCTATCGGATAGGTGATCCACATAAGGTCTTTCAGGTGATTTGAGTCACTGGTCAAATTTGATGACCGCTCAACGAGGTCAAGTCACGCATCAGAGCGCCTCTATAATTTTTGGCAGAGGTTGAAGACTATCGCTCTACTTATATCAATTATCAATCTTCTGAGCTGACCACAATCAATCGTCTTCAAACCTGCGATCGTCGGTGCAGCAATTCTCATTATAAGAATGATTCTTATGAAAACTCGCTATTTTGAAGAATTTAGGCATCTGAAACCCGCATTCGTTCGTTAGCAATCTGTATCTGGAAACCCAGTTTTTAGTACAAGTGTTTCAAAATGAGAATTGCTGTCGTCGGTGGCATGAATTGCTTTTGGGTTGATTGCTTTCATCTATTTTTTCATTCTGCACAGGATGATTAGCTAGAAACCTGCTTGAACATGTGATTTACGATACGTAATCTTCCTGACGCTTACCGGAAATTTTAAACAAGGCTGCTTGTCGTATAAAGATTGTGCGAAACGATCGCTCCTTTCCATTCGTTACGAGGGATGTGCGGTTATGGTCAGAGTCATCAGTGAAACAAGTTCTTTGATTTGATAGTAAAAGGTTAGATTATGCAGAGCGTGCTCGTCCGTCCTCAAACCGCCACCATTTGCCCACAGGGATACCTGAACGCCGCCAACGCGTCCGACTTCCAAAATCAACTCATCAACGCAGTCACCTCTGAGCAAACTGCTGCTCTGCTCGTCGATATGAGTCACGTCGAATCATTAGATAGTGCTGGCTTGATGGCGTTGGTGGCAACTCTACGCCTCGCCCAAAAACTTGGTAAACGATTTACGCTTTGCTCGGTGTCTGCTCCAATTCGCATCGTGTTTGAGTTGACCCAACTGGATCGAGTCTTTGAAATTTTTGAGAATGTCGCCGCTTTTGAGTTGAGAAACGCTTGATTGCTCACGCCCCCAATTACTCAGATTGAACCGAGGCGATCGCTAAGTTCTGTTGCCAACTCGTTGCCTGATTGGTATTTAGAACCTGTGGTACTTTAATAGCTGCGGCTGCGAACTTCAGTATACTAGTAGGCTGAAGATCAAACCCTCAAGTAAGGTGATCCAGCCGTGGTCGTTGCAGTCGAAGCCCTACTCACGCCCGAAATCCTGCGCCCAGCTCGCTACCTCGGTAATGAGTTGGGCGCAGTGCATAAGCCTTGGGAAAGCGCGATCGTTCGGTGGTCGCTCACTTATCCCGAAGTTTATGAAGTAGGGGCTTCCAATCTGGGTCATATTATTCTTTACAGCATTCTGAATGCTCAACCTCGGCAGTTGTGTGATCGTGCTTATTTGCCTGCCCCTGACCTTGCCGCCAAACTGAGAGCAACACGGACACCCTTATTTGCGGTTGAGTCTCGACGATCGCTCACCGATTTTGATATTCTCGGTTTTAGCCTCAGCTACGAGTTAGGCGCAACGAATATTCTGGAAATGCTGGATCTGGCAGGTATTCCGCTGGCTTGGCGCGATCGGGCAGAGGGTGCGTATCCCTTGATTTTTGCAGGCGGCCAGACAGCTACCTCAAATCCAGAACCCTATGCAGACTTTTTTGACTTCATCGCCTTGGGAGATGGTGAAGAACTTTTGCCTGAAATTGGTCTGGTTTTAGAAGAAGGAAAGATAGCTGGACTGAGTAGAGAAAGCCTTCTCTTGGACTTAGCACAGGTTCCCGGAGTTTATGTGCCTCGGTTTTATGACATGGCGGAGGATGGGGCAGTATATCCCAATCGTCCTGATGTCCCAACTCGAATTTTGCGACGAGTCGCTGATCCAATTCCCGCATACTCGATTGGTCTGGTGCCCTATGTCGAAACGGTTCACGATCGACTGGTGATTGAGATTCGTCGAGGCTGCACGCGGGGCTGTCGATTTTGCCAACCAGGAATGCTGACCCGTCCAGCGCGAGATGTCGAACCTGAAAGCATCGTTGAGTCGATCGAGCAGGGAATGAGAGCGACGGGCTACAACGAATTTTCTCTACTGTCGCTAAGTTGCTCCGATTATCTGGCTCTGCCCGCAGTGGGAATGGAAATCAAAAATCGGCTCAAAAACGAGAATATTTCACTATCATTACCCAGTCAGCGAGTTGATCGCTTTGATGAAAACATTGCTCACATCCTCGGCGGCACTCGTCAAGGCAGCCTGACCTTTGCTCCAGAAGCGGGCACGCAGAGAATGCGCGACATCATCAACAAGGGCTTGACCAATGAAGAATTACTTAGAGGCGTAAAAACAGCATTTGATCAAGGCTGGGACAAGATCAAGCTCTACTTTATGATTGGACTGCCAGGTGAGACCGACGTGGATGTGTTGGGGATTGCAGAGACCATTCACTGGCTGAGGCGAGAATGTAGTCAGAGAGGCAGAAAGCGGCTGGACTTTAACATCACCATCTCAAATTTTACGCCCAAACCTCACACGCCGTTTCAGTGGCATTCTGTCTCGACCGCTGAATTCAAACGCAAGCAGAGTCTTTTAAGAGAGGCCTTCCGTTCTCTGCGCGGCTTAAAGGTTAACTTCACCGATGTCCGCATCTCTGCAATGGAAGACTTTGTAGGACGAGGCGATCGTCGTCTTTCTAGCGTCGTCCGCCGAGCCTGGGAACTGGGAGCCGGGATGGATGCCTGGTGGGAAAGCCTGGACAAAGCCTTTAACGCATGGACACAAGCGATCGACGAATCTCATCTCACCTGGAAGTACCGCCAAGTCGAAAACGGCGAATGGAACCTCTTTGAGAACTCTGAATCAGCCCTCGAAGCGGAAGTCATCTCTCCTCGCGCAGCGGATTACCCCCAAAGGGGAACAGATCATCGAAGTTCTCCCTCATCCCTCGATTCCCCGCTCCCCTGGGACTTCATCGATACGGGCATTCATAAACAGTGGCTCAAAGAGGATTTGCAACGGGCGTTAGAAGCGGCAACTGTACCAGACTGCTCCTTTGAACGCTGTTCTCACTGTGGCGTGTGCGGTGTGGATTTTGGGCATAACATCGTTGTTGCGCCATTACCCATTCCTGAGTTTGTGGGGCAGTTTGAACCCGATCAGCGTCGATCGCAGCGTCTTCGAGTCTGGCTAGGAAAAACTGGCGAGATGGCATTGGTTAGCCATTTAGACTTAATGCGGCTATTTGATCGAGCGATTCGTCGAGCCTCGATTCCGATTACTTTTACAGGCGGCTTTCACCCCAACCCCCGGATTATTCCCGCCAACGCGCTGCCCCTGGGAACGACTAGTTCGGGCGAAATTGTGGATTTTGAATTGACGGAAGCGATCGAGCCAGCCCTCTTTCAGGCAAAATTAGCGGCTCAATTGCCAGCAGACATGCCCATCTATCGCGTCGAAGCAGTCAGCATGAAAGCCCCCGCCTCCGCCCAGATTCTCGAAAAGGCAGAATATCTGATTACAGTGGATGTCGCTGATCAAGCTGGGGGCGATCGTCCCCAAATCTCGACAGACCAGTGGCAAACCTGGATTCAAGCCATTCAAGCAGCCGAAGAAATTTGGCTTGAGCAGACGACAAAATCTGGAAAAGTACACCTGATCAACCTGCGAGATCGGCTCTTTGAGTTGGAACTGGTAGAGAACGACCCCTCGTGGGTAACCCGAAGCGATCGCCAAACAACACTGCGCTATGTCGGTAGTTGTCGCAATGATGGCACTATGCTTCGTCCGGATCACCTGGTCTATATGCTCGAACAGACTGCCCAGCAAGAACTCTGCCTTTTACAGATTCACCGTAATCAACTGCTTCTAGCTGAAACTGAGAATATTTGATTTGGTCAGAGATAAGTAATTTGACGGAGAAGTCGAGGTACGATTCTCGCTAAATTTCAGCTAAATCTCGGTGATTTCTCGAAATTTTCGCTGAGGCGCAGATCCTCACGCTATAATGCTTTCCATTAGAGGCAGTTGTGGACTAGAGTTCCCCGTGGTTGCCGTCGGGTGAATTGCATTAGATGCCAGACGCAGCTTACTCTTGCTAGACTTTCCGCTCATCGTTCATGAGATGCAGTGACTTATCCTTCGAGGATATGCAACATTGCCTTATCGATCGCAGCTTGTGTATTGACTTGTCCGTCGCTGAGGCCGCCCACTTGAGGGTAGTTGGGCATTAATGACCTCAAGGGCTGGAATCCCCGGTTCTACATGATTTTAAGGGTTTAGCTCACAGACATTATTTAAGGAAAAAGCGAGAGGCGCAAGAACTTCGATGCCCTCCTCGCCCCCCCAATTTTGAGGAAATTGAATGACAAAGCAGATTGTTATCGCAGAGCAGCATCGAATTGCTGCCGTTTTTTCAGAAGATCAGATTCAAGAAATCATCGTTGCCACAGGCAGTCATCAAGTCAGTGATATCTATCTGGGCATTGTGGAGAATGTCCTGCCCGGTATTGATGCCGCTTTTGTAAATATTGGCGATTCTGAACGAAATGGATTCATTCACGTTACGGATCTAGGGCCACTCCGATTAAAGCGATCGGCTGGTTCGATTACAGAACTCCTTGCGCCACAGCAGAAAGTTCTTGTGCAGGTGATGAAGGAGCCAACCGGAAACAAAGGCCCCCGCCTGACTGGAAACATTTCTTTGCCGGGAAGATACCTGGTGCTGATGCCCTACGGTCGAGGCGTTAATCTTTCGCGTCGAATTCGCAGCGAGAACGAACGCAACCGCCTCAGAGCCTTAGCCATTCTCGTCAAGCCTGCTGGTATGGGGATTGTGATTCGCACCGAGGCCGAAGGAATGCCCGAAGAGGCAATCATCGAAGATCTGGAAACCTTGCAAAAGCAATGGGAATCGATTCAGCAAGAAGCCACCTCCACGCGCGCTCCGGCCCTGCTCAATCGAGATGATGACTTTATTCAAAGAGTTTTGCGGGATGTCTACAGCGCAGACGTAAACCGGATTGTCGTTGACTCTCATACAGGACTCAAGCGCGTCAAACAACAGTTGTTTAGCTGGGGCGGCGGAAAAGTTCCTCAAGGGGTGCTGGTCGATCATCACCGCGATCGTATTCCAATTCTCGACTTTTTCCGCGTCAACGCAGCCATTAGAGAAGCTCTGAAGCCTAGAGTGGATTTACCTTCTGGCGGCTACATTATCATCGAAAGAACAGAAGCATTAACCGTGATCGATGTGAACTCTGGCTCGTTTACGCGATCAGCAACAGCTCGTGAAACCGTTTTGTGGACAAACTGTGAAGCAGCGACTGAAATCGCTCGTCAGCTCAGATTACGAAATATTGCAGGTGTGATCATTGTTGACTTTATCGACATGGATTCTCACCGCGACAAACTGCAAGTGTTAGAACACTTCAACAAGGCGTTGCGCGTCGATAAAGCCAAACCTCAAATTTCTCAACTGTCTGAGCTAGGACTGGTCGAGCTAACTCGCAAACGTCAGGGTAAAAACATCTACGAACTGTTTGGCAAAACCTGTCCAACCTGTGGCGGTCTGGGACATCTAGCCCATCTTCCTGGAGAGTCTGACGAAGAAGGGGAGAGCCTGGAGCGCTCTGCGGTGTCGCTGAGAGATAGTCGAGAAAGTCGGCGATCGGAGCCACGTCGAGAAATTCCCTCAGTGACAGAAGCATTTTGGGACGGAGATGACGCAGAGCCTGAGAATGGCGATCAGGATCTAGACTTGATCAACCATCCGAGCTACAGAGAGCAGGGACGAGCAACCAATCGTCGTCGCCGTCGCCGGGTGGGTGAAGAGCCAATCAGAGAAGGCGCACCCCCCAGAGAAGGGTTGCCTAGAGAAGGGCCGCCTAGAGAAGGTGTATCCAGAGAAGTCATTCGAGCGAAGACAGTTCCCTGGGAAGAACCCGTCCGCCACGTTCCAACGCCCACTCCCCTGCCTGCATTGGTCAACAGAAACGAGCCTGTAGTGGAGCCACCGGAGCAGTTGTTAATGCCGGAGGAGACTTCTGCACCTAGAGAAGGGCGTGTGCTAGACGATCGTCGAACTCGTACAGGTAGACGAGGGGCAGTTAAACCTGCTGCCGAGCCGCCAGAGTCAGTTTATGTAGAAATGACTCCTGAAGAGCAAGAAGTTTATGCCTGGATGGGCATTTCGCCCCTGGTGCTTTCGACCCGTGAGCTAAAAAATCCCAAATCAGCGACCGTAATCGTCACCCTTCCTGGGCAAGCACCTCCTGAACCTGTAGTTACGGAATCGATACCCGTTGAGGCAGCTTCTGATCAGGAGGAGAGGTTAGGTGAAGAACCTCCGGTTGGTGAGGAAGCCACCATTCCTGAACCTCGGTTTCAACCTGTCCTGAGAACTGCTGCCCCCCCAGCGCCAGAAGTTTCACTGCCAGAAGTTGAAGAGCAAAGTCAGCCTGAGCCAGAGGAGGAAGTTTCTGTAACTCGGCGACGGCGACGACGATCGTCAGCTACCAACGGGGATTCGGCAACGGGCGAATAAAGTCGGACTTTAGACTCTAGACTGGATGATCTGGAATTGGTCGAGGGTCTAAAGTTAATTTTTATGGCAAAAGCTCCTGGATTAGAGGTAGAGCTTACCTTTTGGGCAAAGGGCCAGTTGCGAATTGCGGGCGTAGACGAGGCAGGCTTGGGTAGCTTGTGTGGGCCGATCGTGGCGGCCGCTGTTCTACTTCCGGCTTACTGCCCCCTGATCGACGGGGTACGCGACTCAAAACTGCTGTCTGCGACTCAACGCGATCGACTCTTTGTCCAAATCTTGCAGCAGGCGACCGCGGTTGGTGTAGGCATTGCAACAGTTGCCGAGATTGAGCAGATTAATGTTCTGAGAGCCTCTTATTTAGCGATGCAGCGAGCGCTCAAGCGAATTCAGCCCTATGACCACGCTTTGATTGATGGACGAGCAATCAAGCAGGCTGACCTGGGAGCACATACGGCGATTATTGACGGCGATGCTACCTCTTATGCGATCGCATGTGCATCCATTGTGGCCAAGGTGAGGCGCGATCGATTTATGCAGCGTCTGGCAAAACGTCATCCTGGCTATGGCTGGGAACGTAATGCGGGCTACGGAACAAAGGCTCATCTAGCAGCAATTAAAGAACTTGGCGTGACCCGATGCCATCGCCGTACGTATGCACCAATTCAAAAAGCTTTGAAGCAGTTAGATCTGTTCGCAAACTAGCTGACCGGAAACGGAACTCCGTCTGGATTGCTTCCTGATTCTGCCTGAACTGATGCCCAGTTTCGATAATCTGACAGAAGCTGACTTAGCAATCGCTGCTTAATGGTAGTCAAAACGCTGATCAACAGTCCGTTTCCAGCAGTTTCTAGCATTGGTTTCGGCATGAATGAGAAGGGCGGCGGCAGTTCGACTAAAACTTCCAAATCTGCCTTCCCCTTCAAATAGGTTTTGCTGTTTTCTTGCGTAGGGTAGAGTCGTCCCACCAGGTTGAGGGTGAAGCGTTGATTAATGTATTCAGTTCCTCGAATTTCACAAGCAATCGACTGCACGTTTACCGTTCCTTCTGAATCCGTCCAGACGCGCAAATCAACGATCGGCTGAATGCTCAACGTCATAAAACTTAACGGCCGCATCGACAACCGGAAGCAATCTTCATTTACTTGTTCAATGCGGCTAGAAGCGGCGAGAGCCTGGACGACTCGATGGGGCTGACGAAGATAGTGAGAAATCGGTGTCGGCTGTTGTGGGACAAGGATTTCAACAGATTGAGAGTTGGCGAACCGTGTATCCATGTAGGGGGGAAGAAGGGTTACGATCGCGAATTTTACTTAACCAATTGTAACTAGCTTCTCATAGATTGCGTATCCCCACCGACGGATCAGCAGAATTCGGTTTTTTATAAAGATAATGTTTTGCAAACTCCCGTAGGAATTCTGAATCGTATGGGCTTAATTAGATCAAGATTTCAGTAATACTCAGTAGAAGTGAACCGCGATGGCAATCTCGATCGCTCATTTAGGCCCGGCTGGCACTTATGCAGAAACCGCCGCCCTCGCTTCTGTGCAGTGGTTAACACAGAATGGACAAGATGCTGTTCTTTGCCCTTATCCCAGCATTGCTCAAACGCTGATAGCTGCCGCCGACCAGAAAGTTCAATATGCTGTCGTGCCTGTAGAGAATTCGATTGAAGGCAGTGTCACCATGACGCTTGACAATCTTTGGCAGTTGGACAAGCTGCAAATTCAAAGGGCCTTTGTCCTGCCAATTTCCCATGCTCTGATGTCTCATGCAGACCGTCTCGAAGAAATTCGTGCCGTCTACTCCCATCCACAAGCTTTGGCGCAATGTCAGAAATGGCTTGATAAGTTTTTGCCTACAGCTCAATTAATTGCTGCAAATTCTACCACCGAGGCGCTCCAGCATTTGAGGGAGGATCGCACGATCGCGGCCATCTCCTCTCAACGGGCGGCTCAACTTTACAACTTGCCAATTCTTGCAAGTCCCATCAACGATTACCCAGATAATTGCACTCGTTTTTTAGTGCTGAGTCTCGATTCGTCTCCTGGAGGCACCCACACGTCGATCGCCTTTGGGATGAGCGCCAATCAGCCCGGAGTATTAGTCAAGCCTTTACAAGTGTTTGCCCAACGCAACATCAACCTGACTCGCATTGAATCCCGTCCCACCCGACGCGCACGCGGAACGTATCACTTCTTCCTCGACCTGCAAGCCGATGCACGGGAATCCCCAATTCAATCTGCACTAGAGGAACTGACCCATTACACCGAAACGCTCAAAATCTTTGGCAGCTATGACATTGTGGCGATCGAATAAGCCAACGGCACTGCTTAAAGTTCAGTAATTTGTTATCGAAGTGGATGATGAGGCATCCAAATCTTGAAGAAATCAATTGTTCAGAAGTCACTGCTTCAAACCATTAAAAGTGATTAGGCAATCACCACCGACAAAAAAGAAACAATTTAGAACCAGTGTGAATTCATTTTCTTCAAAAACTCAGCAGTGATAGGATATCCAGACTCTGAGCCAAGGACTGAATCAATGCCGCAATTGGGACATAGAGCAGTTTGACCGACTCCCTCCCATTCGTCTATCCATGCTTCAATAGCTGATGACAAGAATATTGAGCAACAGTAGAAGCAGCCGCACTTTGAGCTTGATAAAATCTCACTATGGTGGTGAATTGAATGACGGTGAGCGCGTACAAAATCTGGAGTAGTCACTGCCCAAGCTTACTCAGAAACATCGCCAAGCGTATCTTTGAGAACTGTCCGTGCTGCCAAATGGTTACGGGTTGAGGTCAAGATTTCTGACTCACGCTCCAATCGGGCGGCTGTATCCTGCATTTCTAGAAGCGACTGCTGCTCGTCGGACACCCCATAGAGATTACTAGCAATCCAGTAAGACAACTCAGTGGGTAGGTCAGGAATGCTCTCAGGAAGCTCAATTTCTTGACTCGTCAGTTTGGCAGACAATCGCACCACATCTTGAAGGAGCTGACTGACATTGTTAGCCAATGGTCGCAAATCCTGATCTGTCGGCTGGTCTTCAATCCACTCAACTAGACCAACTCGGTAAGGCTTTTCGCGGGTGTATTCCAGCACTCTAAAGCGCTGTTGTCCCAACGTCCAAACCTTCATCCGATCGTCCGGCAAGCGATGAAATTGGATAATCTCAGCACAGCACCCCACCGCAGCAGGTTTACCCTGAACCTGATCCCACATCAAAACACCAAATCGACGATCGCTCTCCAGAATCGTATTCATCATGATCCGGTAGCGAAACTCAAAAATATGCAAGGGCAACGGTCTACCCGGAAACAAAACGACTTCAGGTAGAGGAAAAAGCGGAAGTTCTCGAACCGCGATCGATGACGAAGATGCCATTACTTACCAAATAAAAAGACTGCTCCTTTATTTACTCTAGCCCATTCAGACTGAGGAATTGAAGCAGACTCAGGGTTTCTGTCAAAATTCACAAACACAAAACACAGGGCGACAGACATTTTGCCCCCTGCATTTCATCAGCTTCTACTTTTCAGAGGTCAAAGCTTCACTTCGATATCCACTCCAGCCGGGAGATCAAGCTTCATCAAAGCGTCGATCGTCTTCGAGGAAGGCTGGTAGATGTCGATAATGCGGTGGTGAGTACGAGTTTCAAAATGCTCACGAGCATCTTTATCAACGTGAGGAGAACGCAATACGCAGAAAATACGGCGACGAGTCGGGAGAGGGATCGGGCCGATCGCTGTAGCGTTAGTGCGATTTGCTGTGTCCACAATCTTCTCGCAAGAGGTATCGAGAAGCCGACGATCGAAAGCTTTCAAACGAATCCGAATTTTTTGCTGCTGAATCGTTGCCATTGGATTGTCTAGGTTCTGAATAAACGATATTGGACGGGTCTGAACAGGTGCCCAGTGTAAACAGTCTAAAGCTATCAGCAGCCAAACTCAATCGCTGACCACTGATAGCTGATTAACCTTTGTAGAAGCTATTTGAGGATCTTAGCAACTACGCCTGCGCCCACAGTCCGACCACCTTCACGAATTGCAAAGCGCATTCCTTGTTCAATCGCGATCGGGTTGATCAGTTCAACGGTCATTTTGATCCGATCGCCTGGCATGACCATTTCAGCTTCACCACCCTCATCGGTCGTAAAGTTACTAATAGTTCCAGTTACGTCAGTGGTTCGCACATAGAATTGAGGACGATATCCAGGAAAGAAAGGAGTGTGACGACCGCCTTCTTCTTTCTTCAGAATGTAAACCTCAGATTCAAAGGTGGTGTGAGGTGTAATGGAACCAGGCTTTGCAAGCACCATTCCACGTTCAATGTCTTCCTTCTTCAAACCCCGGAGTAAAATTCCCGCGTTGTCTCCTGCCATGCCCTGATCGAGACTCTTCTTAAACATCTCAATCCCAGTAACGGTAGTTTTCTGGGTGTTTCTGATGCCAACGAGTTCTACATCATCTTGAACCTTGACTGTACCTCGCTCAATTCTTCCTGTTGCGACAGTTCCCCGACCCGTAATCGAGAAAACGTCCTCAACCGCCATCAAAAAGGGCTTATCGACTTCGCGCTCAGGAGTTGGGATGTATTCGTCAACTGTATCCATCAAGGTGTAGATAGCGTCAACCCACTCATTAGTGCCACGACCCGCTTTGGGATTGGCAGTCATCGTTTCTAGAGCTTGCAAGGCAGAGCCAGCAGTGATAGGAATTTCGTCACCAGGAAAGTCATAGGAGCTAAGAAGCTCACGAACTTCCAGTTCCACAAGTTCTAGCAGCTCTTCGTCATCCACCATGTCTTTCTTGTTCAGAAAAACTACTAGACGAGGAACGCCAACCTGTCTCGCTAACAGAATGTGCTCACGAGTTTGGGGCATTGGGCCATCTGCCGCCGATACAACTAAGATTGCACCATCCATCTGAGCCGCGCCTGTGATCATATTTTTCACATAATCAGCGTGACCTGGACAGTCTACGTGAGCATAGTGACGCTCGGCTGTCTCATACTCGACGTGAGCAGTGTTAATCGTAATTCCTCTCGCCTTTTCTTCAGGTGCCGCGTCGATATCAGCATACTTCTTACCTGTCGCCTGACCCAATGCAGCCAATGTCATTGTAATTGCGGCAGTCAAGGTCGTTTTACCGTGGTCAACGTGACCAATCGTACCGATATTAACGTGGGGCTTTGTCCGTTCAAACTTTGCGCGTGCCATGTATTATTGTTCCTCTTGACTGAATTATGCGTTCCCTTTGTTCTTTGCGATGATGGCTTCAGCCACGTTACGAGGCACTTCTTCGTAATGGCTAAACTCCATTGTAAACGTACCTCGTCCTTGCGTCATAGACCGGATGTCGGTGGCATAGCCAAACATCTCCGCCAATGGAACTTTGGTTGAGACCTTGGCAATTCCCCGTTCAACGCCCTGAGCTTCAATCTGACCTCGGCGAGAAATCAGGTTGCCCATAACGGTGCCCAGGAAATCTTCAGGAGCTTCAACTTCGACCTTCATGACAGGTTCTAGAAGGACAGGTGAAGCTTTCATGACTCCATCCTTGATCGCCATTGAGCCTGCGATCTTAAATGCCATTTCATTGGAGTCAACTTCGTGGTAAGACCCATCAATTAATGTGGCCTTCACATCGATGAGCGGATATCCAGCGAGAATACCAGATTCACAGGCTTCCTTCATGCCCTGCTCGGCTGGGCCGACGTACTCTTTAGGAACGGTGCCACCCACGATTTTGGAAATGAATTCAAAGCCAGTGCCCGGTTCACCCGGTTCGACAGTGATCACAACGTGACCATACTGACCTTTACCACCACTTTGGCGAATGAACTTTCCTTCAGATTTCACGGCCTTGCGGATGGTTTCGCGATAAGCCACTTGCGGCGCACCCACGTTTGCCTCCACTTTGAATTCGCGGAGCATCCGATCAACCAGAATCTCGAGGTGAAGCTCACCCATCCCAGCGATGATCGTCTGATTAGTTTCCTGGTCAATGTTAACCCGGAAGGTTGGATCTTCTTCAGACAAAGCTTTGAGCGCTTTAGAAAGCTTTTCCATGTCCTGCTTGGTTTTGGGTTCAACCGCGACCGAGATGACGGGTTCGGGGATAAACAGCGACTCCAGAATCACCTGTGCGTTTTCGTCACAGAGGGTATCTCCAGTCAGAGTATCCGAAAGTCCTGGAATCGCCCCCAGATCTCCAGCCCGAAGTTCGTCTACATCAGTGCGATCGTCGGCTTTCAAAATAATCAACCGAGACACGCGCTCTTTTTTGCCTTTAGAAGAGTTCATGACGTAGCTACCCTTCTTCAAAACGCCAGAATAGACGCGAACAAAGGTCAAGCGACCCACAAACTTGTCCGCCATCACCTTGAATGCCAAAGCCGACATGGGCGCGCTGTCATCTGCTTTGCGCTCAACGGTTGTGCCATCAGCAAGCAGACCTTGAATCGGAGGAACATCGATCGGAGCAGGCAGATAATCCAGCACTGCATCCAGCATTAGTTGAACGCCTTTGTTCTTGAAGGCAGACCCACAGAGCATCGGCACCAAAAATTCGCCGTTTACGCCTTGAATTGTCCCTTTTCGCAGTGCTGCTTTGATTTCAGCTTCGGTCAGATCTTCACCTGCGAAGTATTTCTCCATCAAAGCATCGCTGGTCTCAGCAACAGATTCGATCAGTTTGGTACGGTACTCCTGTGCCAGTTCTAGAACATCGTCAGGAATATCAGTTTCCTCAATATCGGTTCCCAAGTCGTTGTTGTAGATGTAAGCGCGCATCCGCACCAGATCCACAATGCCTCTCAACTTGTCTTCTGCACCAATGGGGATTTGAATTGGCACTGCATTGGCCCGAAGGCGATCGCGCACCTGTTCGTAGACCTTGTAGAAGTTTGCACCTGTCCGATCCATTTTGTTCACGAACACAATGCGGGGAACGTTGTAACGATTGGCTTGCTTCCACACGGTTTCAGACTGAGGCTGCACACCACCCACCGAGCAGAACACCGCAATTACTCCATCTAGTACTCGCATAGAGCGCTCGACTTCGATCGTGAAGTCAACGTGCCCAGGGGTATCAATGATGTTGATCTGGTGATCTTTCCAACTGGTACTGATGGCGGCTGCCGTGATGGTAATTCCACGCTCACGCTCTTGCTCCATCCAGTCCGTAGTGGCAGTCCCTTCATGGACTTCACCAATTTTGTGAACGACCCCTGAGTAAAACAAAATCCGCTCAGTCGTCGTTGTTTTGCCCGCATCAATGTGGGCTGCAATTCCGATATTGCGTACTCGTTCGAGCGGGGTTGTACGAGCCACAGCTACCTCCTTAGTCTCTGCCGCATGAGTCGATAAAATACACTACTGCTTCTATTAAGTATTTTAACTTTCTAGTAACGATAGTGGGCGAAAGCTTTGTTGGCTTCGGCCATCCGGTGGGTTTCTTCCCGTTTGCGGATCGCGTTGCCAGTTTCGTTAGCAGCATCCATCAGTTCACTCGCTAGTCTGGCTGCCATTGTGCGACCAGGGCGTTGACGAGAAAACTGAATCAACCAGCGTAGGGCAAGAGCAATACCGCGATCGGGGCGGACTTCCATCGGCACCTGGTAGGTAGCACCCCCGACTCGACGGGCTTTGACTTCCACCAGAGGCGTTGCGTTGCGAACAGCCCGTTCAAACACTTCGAGAGGTTCTGTGCCTGTCCGCTCTTTGATGGTTTCAAAGGCATCGTAGATGATGCGGGAAGCCAATGACTTTTTGCCACTCTTCATAATTCTTCGCATCGTCATGCTGACGAGACGAGAGTTGTAAACCGGATCTGGCGGAACGGGACGCTTTTTAATGACAACGCGACGGGACATAGTAAGCCTTTTAGAAAGAAATCAGGATTGCTTGTGAAAATTCAACTTTTTGAGCTGAACATACGGCAGGAACTACAGCGCACAAACGGCTCTGAGAAAGATTCATCTTCCTTCAAAGCTGTTTTTAACTATTTCAACCAGCAGGTTTGGCTAGCTGGAGGAGGGAGCGAGAGGCTCAAAAAATGAGGTTCTCAGGCTACTTACCTGCGGCTGCCTTGGGACGTTTGGCACCGTATTTGGAACGACCTTGCTTGCGGTCTTTAACGCCTGCGGTGTCGAGGGTGCCACGGATAATATGGTAGCGAACACCGGGTAAATCTTTCACCCGTCCGCCACGAATCATCACAACAGAGTGTTCTTGGAGGTTGTGACCAATACCGGGAATGTAAGCTGTGACTTCAAAACCAGAGGTCAAGCGAACCCGCGCCACTTTACGCAAGGCGGAGTTAGGCTTTTTGGGGGTCGTCGTGTAGACCCGCGTACAGACACCACGACGCTGAGGGCAACTCTTGAGCGCCGGAGATTTAGTTTTCTTTTGCGCTCTGTTGCGCTCAGTACGAATGAGTTGCTGGATTGTGGGCATTTTTTGGCGTAGGCAGCTTTGACTGTTCCAACTTTCAACAAATATTGAGCATACCAATCTGTCTGCGTCACTGTCAAACACATTTTATGAATGACCACAGATGATCGGTCTACAGTTCAGGAGATCTCACCGTTCTACAACAGAGAAAGACGTTCCGCAGCCGCAGTGTTGGGACGCATTGGGATTATGAAAGCGGAAACTTCCTCCCATTAGATCCTCTGAATAGTCTAGCGTTAAACCATTGACATAGGGAAGGCTCTGTGGGTCGATCGCCACTCGAATTCCTTGACAATCATAAATCTGGTCATCGACCTGCGCGACTTCCTCAAATTTTGTGATGTAGGACAAACCAGAGCATCCGATCGCCGCCACACCCACTCGAAAGTAAACCTGCGGACTTTTTTGACGTGACTTAAGTCGCATCACCTCATCGGCGGCGGATTGACTGAGATGAATCATACGAATCGCTAACGAAACTGTAGGGGCGATCGTACCGTGACGGAGAAGACTTTTCGACAAAAAATAAACGAGGCGACCCGTTCTGATAGCCCCGTTTTATTTATCGTCTTGGAATCAATGTCTTGAAACTAATATCTTGAAGATTGCTTTGAGACCTCTACTGAGCGCGCGAGTAATCGTCTTGAAAACGCACAATATCATCTTCGCCCAAGTATTCGCCGTTTTGAACTTCGATGAGAATCAGGGGAATCACCCCAGGATTTTCTAGACGATGCGCGGTGCATTGAGGAACATAGGTTGATTGATTGCTGCTGAGGGTCAAGTCTGCTTCGCCACAGGTGACTCTTGCCGTTCCTGAAACAACGATCCAATGTTCGCTGCGGTGATGATGCATTTGCAGGCTCAGGCGATGACCTGGCTTTACCTCAATGCGCTTGATTTTGTAGCCGCGTCCTTCTTCCAGGATCGTAAAAGAACCCCAAGGACGAAGTTCTGTGGCTGCGGCTCCTTTGAGAGGAGTTGTCGATGTCGATAATGTGAGCGTGGGAGTCTGCATAATCTCTTGAGGTTGAGCCACCGTTCCTCTCCTTTACACTGAATTTAGTTTGTTTAACTGTCGTTAGAAATCCAGAACCTTTGCCAACCAATCAGACTAACAAACGCTTTTAAGGGATACCACCGCGAATCGAACCATTTAGAAGAAGTTTACAAATTCTTCACGGAGTTTTTCTAGGGAGTTGCAGGAAGAAAAACGCCGATAGCGTTATGGACACGGGCTGATGAGCGAGGGGGACGATCGAGGATTTGACCTCCTAAGTAAAGCGTGGTCGAACTTCCTCCATCCAGATTCAGTGCATTTACGGCTCCTAATTGAGACATCATCTGAGCAGTTTCACTTAAGGTTGCGCCTCTGCCGCCGACTCGATTGTGAACCGAAACGATGAGCAGGGTGCCGTCTGAAGTCTGTCCGATCGCGCTTCGGGCAGCGGTTTCTTGAATGAACGCCTCGCTAAATTTCTCAAGTCTACCGTCCAGTACAATTTGACGATTTTGAATCAGCAACGGCCCCGCTCCCACAATATTTTGATAAGAACTGAGGTCAGAAGGGAGGGAGATATTTTCTAGCTGGAGCGACGTGCCGATCGTTAACAAAGCCGCCGCATTTGCACTCGATCGAGCCACCAGCAGATAGCCATTCGTCGGAATTGCAAAAGCACTCCCTGCCTTGCCTCCAGGCTGTTGATTCGTGACCTGATTGTTTTGAACCGTGATCAAGATTTCGTTGTCACCCAGCGTGGTGTAGCTGGCACCCCAAACCGCTGTATAGCGAGAAATTCCAGCTTGGGGATAAGCACTGTTGAGCGTGGCCAGGGGGATGCGCTGATTGGAAGCGACGATCGTTTCCTGAAGGGTCAGGCGATCGAACCTTGTTTCACCCGTCTCATTCCAGGCAAAAACGCCACGATTGAGAATCGGCCCAGATAACCACTGCCCATCAAGACGAATTGCACCAAGCGGTAGCTGGTTATTACGATTAAAGAAGCCTCCATTAATGGCAGCGCTCGCTTGAGACTGTCGAGCCGTCTGGATCAGGGGTGCAGTTCCTACAACAGTTGGATTGGGGAGAATGGGGCGGATTTTCATGCCTGGCTGACGTGGATTGACTTCAAGCCAGATGACAGGGAATCGCGACGATCCCACGGTTAAGGTTTGCTGTCGCCAGCGCAGTCCGCTTGACCAGAGAATATTTAGATTGGGCAAGTAGTCCGATCGCAGGTCAATCACAATCCGACTGGGACTCGATAAGGTCGAAATTTGCGATCGCTGCGTAATCGGAATCCCTAAGCGAATCGTTGTTTGATTTGACCCCGCCTCCACTTTGAGCGACTTGACCTGAGTTGTCACCTTGGGCTTGAACGCTTGAACGAACGCGGGATCAGTTTGGGCATCCAAGGTCAGGATAAATTCTTGACTTTGCTGATCGACCTGCCAGGGAACGGGACGATCGAGATCAATCACAATACGATCGCCAAACGGCTGTTGTCCCTGACGAATTCCCACCAACTTGGCAACGGGCGTATTGATGCGTAAACTCTGACCCGATGCCTGGATTTGCCACCCATACTGCTGCGCTAGAGTAGTGATATCCAGGTAGCGAAGCGGCGCGATCAGGCGAGTCGAAAGGATTGACCCTTGAGCCGTGGGGAACCACTCGATCGGCTGCCTCAAGACATCCGACGTACTCAACAAATTCGCTCCAAATAGCTGATTCAACGTTGCATCGCTTAACCCAATTCGAGTTGTCCCGCCTGTCTGCCATTGAATCCAAGGAACATTGAAGGTGCGGCCGTTGAGCGAGATTTGGGTGCCCTGTTGAGGAATCTGTGCCAGCTTTTTGGGAGGTGGCGGCTGAAAGTTGAGCGGTTGGGGAGCGGGTAGCTGCGGGTGCTGTCCTGGAGGCATAAAATTGAGCGGTTTGCTCGAAGAGTCAGCAGTTCCGGGCTTTTGAGCGGTGAGGAAAAGCGCGATCGTTAGCCAGACTACCGATACTGAGTGAAAGAGTCTTGTACGCTGAAACGACCCCTTGCGGGTAACTCCAAGAGAGCGCATCTCATTTTGACGATGATCTTGACAATGACAACAAGTTTTAGTCCTAACCACAGGCTTCCTTACCGTTCTGCGCGTTCTAAAAAGTAGACTTTATCGGGAATAAGAGGTCTAAGCCGAAAAGCAATATTTTCCACCTT
>NZ_JBJPHS010000030.1:0-64195 GCF_052939495.1 Phormidesmis sp. 146-12
CAATCCTTTCACCAAGCCAACTTCAGACCCGGTGGAACGATCTAGAAATGGGTGCTACTATGCTCAAGCAAGAATTTCTTAGAACTGTTTGAGCCGCTTCCCAGATCCAAAACGACCTTTAAAACAAGTTCACCTGCCTTTTTCCTCTTAGCCCTCCCAACTGCCATGAAACTGGTCTGCGCCCAAAACAACCTCAACACTCACCTCTCACTGGTCAGCCGTGCCGTTTCATCACGCCCCACGCACCCAGTCTTAGCCAACGTCTTACTCAACGCTGATGCCACCACTCAACAAGTCAGCCTGAGCGCCTTTGATCTCAGCTTAGGAATTCAAACTAGCTTTGCTGCCAAAGTTGAAGAAAGTGGCACCCTTACCCTGCCTGCCAAACTGCTCGGTGACATCGTTTCACGCTTGCCTGATGGCGACATTACCTTAGACAGTGACCTCAACGCCGAGACCGGAATGTTGACCACCCTGACCTGTGCATCGGGACGCTATCAAATGCGAGGACTGGGAGCCGAAGAATTTCCCGAACTACCTGCGATCGCAGAGGGCGAATTAGCTCACCTCTCCACCGAAGCACTCATTGATGGACTGCGTGGCACCCTCTTTTCTTCGAGCGCGGACGAGACCAAACAAGTTTTGACGGGTGTTCACCTCAGTTTGCAGCCCGATGGGTTGGAGTTTGCTGCTACCGATGGGCACCGTCTCGCCGTCGTGCAGACCCTCAACCAGGAAGAGGATGGATCACCCGCCAGCAAAACCGAAAACGATGCCAGCTTGAATGTGACGATTCCTGCCAAGGCGCTGCAAGAATTGATGAAAATGTTGGGGCAAAGTGGCGCGTCGATCGCAGTCCGATTTGATCAAGGGCAAGTCGTTTTTGAATGGACGGATCAACGCCTGACCAGCCGCTTGCTAGAAGGGCAATATCCCAACTATCGGCAACTGATTCCTCGCCAGTTTTCGCATCAGATGACGCTCGATCGTCGCCTTCTACTCGGTGCTTTAGAACGGATCTCGGTGTTGGCTGACCAAAAAAACAACATCGTCAAAATGACGCTCGACAGTAGTAATCAAGAACTTACGCTGTCAGTAGACGCTCAAGATGTGGGAAGTGGTCGCGAGTCGATGCCTGCTCAAATCACGGGCGATGGGTTAGACGTTGCTTTTAATGTGAAATACCTTGTCGAGGGTCTCAAAGCAATCAATACATCCGAAGTTCAGATGCAGCTAAATACTGCCACCAGTCCCGCGATTCTCACACCGTTGGGAAGTCTGAAGATGACTTATTTGGTGATGCCTGTGCAAGTAAGATCTTGATCTCTTGATCTATAGCAATCCTAAATGAGTCAGGAACAGATTTTTGTCGCTCCGTTCCAGTCCGCTTCGCCCCCTAAATCCCCCAGAATGGGGGACTTTGAAACTGGGGAATGGGTCTTGAAATCTAGGAAGTCTCTCGGCTCAAAGTCCCCCAAAGTTGGGGGATTTAGGGGGCACGATCAAGTCTGCATTTCACGAGTGATTTGGGATTGCTGTACAAATGTCAACTCTAGAAAATTTGTAGGCTTCGTTGTTTAGATCTTCTGCCCCCCAACCCCCAATTCTGGAGGACTTTAGAGCAAATGTTTGAGTTCAGAGTTCCTCACGGGTGGGGATTTGGGGGCATTTTCAGGTGGATATGGATGAAAAATTTGATCGAATTCACACAATCTGAGTGTTAAAGTCGTTAAGTAAAGCGAACGCTACAAATATTTTTGCAATAAGAGCGCCAGCTTCTCTTTAGTTGCAGCAGGGACTTTTTCTAACGGCGTAAGAATGGCGTATTTCAAGGCGGAGTGAGCGTCAGAAACAGGTGGGTTTTGAGTCAGGCGGCGCACGGTTTCTTGAATAACTTTTTGAGCGTTGGCGGCATTTTTTTGCAAGTTGCCAATCACCATCTCGACCGTTACGCTGTCATGATCAGGATGCCAACAATCGTAATCTGTGACCAGGGCCAGCGTTGCATAGGCGATTTCGGCTTCTCGTGCCAGCTTTGCTTCGGGCAAGTTTGTCATGCCGATTACCGTTGCGCCCCAACTGCGGTGCAGGTTTGATTCGGCTTTGGTCGAGAAGGCAGGGCCTTCCATGCAGACATAGGTGCCGCCTCGATGCAGCGTGACTTCAGAGAAATTGAGATCGGCAACCGTATCCGCTAATAGGTTGGCTAAACGAACGCAAATCGGATCACCAAAGGCAACGTGAGCGACAATGCCATCGCCAAAAAAAGTGGAAATGCGATTTTTGGTACGATCGATAAACTGATCGGGCACCACCATATCCAACGGTTTGGCTTCTTCTTTAAGCGACCCGACCGCCGACGCAGAGATCAAGTATTCAACGCCCAAACTCTTCATGGCGTAGATGTTTGCTCGAAACGGTAGCTCGATTGGCAACAGATGATGGTTGCGTCCGTGACGAGCTAGAAATGCAACTCGCGTATCCTCCAGGGTGCCCAAGATCAGCGCATCCGAGGGTGACCCAAAGGGCGTTGTGATCTGGACTTCTTCTACGTCTTTGAGGGCATCCATTTTATAGAGACCACTGCCGCCGATGATGCCGATTTTTGCTTGAGACATATGAGGTTTTTGCGTTTGCGAATCGGGATTATTTTACTGTGTTCTGTTGAGCTTGAGAATTGAGCAGCCAAAAGCCTGTGTAGGTCATCCCCGAATCGTCGGGTTGGATCAAGAGAAAATGGAGTCCCTGGCTAGCTTGTTTGCGCTGTTGGTAGAGTTGGGCAGCCGATCGTACCTCTGAGTCTTCAAAGGTGGCGACTATCCAGCGATCGACGGCTCCCGCTTCTAAAATGAGTCCGTCGGGTGCGCCTGCAATGTGATTGAGTGAGACAGGTTGGGCGGTTTGTAGCCAGCGAGCGATCGCGAGCGATCGCCGTCCTCCATCAATGACAACCCCCGGAATCAGTGTGATAGAAGCGACACCCAACGCGATCGGCAGCCATTCTGTCGGCATTTCTAGAATGGGAATCAGGCGATCTCTAAAGGCATCTTCGAGATCAGCGGCGGGTAGGGAGGCAAATCGCCAGCGATCGCCCCAAAGATTATCTGGTAGAGGTTGAGGTGGATTTCTCATAAATAAAGAAAAAGAAAAGCGCTAAAGATGGTTTAATAACGACTCGCCATCTGAGGATTCTTGACGTTTCCTCGTAGTCTGTCAAGAAATTTTGGTTAATCGAGCGTGAATTGATCAAACAGCTTATCTATTAAATAGAGATAAATAGAGAACTTTGAACCAGAACGCTGATCTTAAAGTCCTCTAGAATTGGCAGTTTGGGAGGCAGAAGCGCTTGACAACGAAGCAAAAAATCTTCATCGAATTCAAGTTAGCGCCAATGGTCGGTAATTTTTTGGACGGTGCCGAATTTGGGATAATAGAAGATCCCTCCGTCCGCAGGATTTAGGACAGAGATAGAAAATTTTGATTTGCGCCTCAATTTTTAGCGGTGTCATGACTCAAACTTTAGTGGTCAAAATTGGTACTTCTAGCCTGACTCAACCCGAAACGGGACAATTGGCCCTCTCGACGATCGCCACCTTAGTTGAAGTTCTCAGCACGTTGCGGCAGCAGGGTCATCGAGTCGTCTTGGTGTCGTCAGGGGCGGTGGGAATTGGCTGTGCAAGATTGGGGTTAACCGAACGGCCCAAAGCGATCGCCCTCAAACAGGCCGTAGCCGCAGTGGGTCAAGGTCGTCTAATGCGAATTTATGATGACTTTTTTACGGCAATGCAGCAACCGATCGCTCAGGTTCTCTTAACTCGCGGCGATCTGGTCGAGCGAAACCATTATGTAAATGTGTACCGAACGTTTCAAGAATTACTGCGGCTGGATGTGATTCCGATCGTCAATGAAAATGATACCGTTGCGGTCGATGAATTGAAGTTTGGCGATAATGATACGCTGTCGGCGCTGGTGGCGAGTTTGGTGGATGCCGATTGGTTGTTTTTGATGACGGATGTCGATCGTCTCTACTCGACCGATCCCCGTAGCGATCCCAATGCTCAACCGATTTCACTTGTGCAGAATATCGAGCAGTTGACCGTCAAAACGGGCAGTTCTGGCTCTAATTGGGGAACAGGCGGCATGGTGACCAAGATTTCGGCGGCCCAGATTGCCACAGGTGCGGGCGTGAGAACGG
Source organism: Phormidesmis sp. 146-12 (assembly GCF_052939495.1). Lineage (NCBI taxonomy): Bacteria > Bacillati > Cyanobacteriota > Cyanophyceae > Leptolyngbyales > Leptolyngbyaceae > Phormidesmis > Phormidesmis sp. 146-12. The sequence continues at coordinate 4,196 of NZ_JBJPHS010000030.1, forward strand.
TGATCATGCAGGGTCGATCGCCCCACAATTTATTCAAAGTGCTGCAAGGGGAAGCGATCGGGACGCAATTTGAGCCACAGCCCCGACCGATCAACGCCCGCCAACGCTGGATCGCCCACGGACTCATTCCCACAGGCAAACTCTTGTTAGATGATGGAGCCGTCAAAGCCATTCGCAAAGATGGCAAGTCGCTCTTAGCTGCCGGGATCATTCAAGTCGAAGGCAAGTTTGAGAGCCAGGATGCGGTGAAATTGTGTGATCATTCCGGTCACGAAATCGCTAGAGGTCTCGTCAACTACACCAGCACCGAACTCCAAAAAATTCGCGGTCACAAGTCCGAAGAGATTGCCGAAATTCTGGGTTATGCGGGGGCAGAGACGATCGTCCATCGAGACAATTTAGTTTTGAAGTAGAGGCTTCTAGACGCTGGACACTAGACGTTGGTTTTAAAGTCTCCCAGAATTGGCAGCTTGGGGGGCAGAAGATGTAACCAGCGAAGCGAAAGAACTGCATTGGACAGAAGTCGATTTGTCGATTTAGAGAATTGATATCGTTCCTCACGAACCATTTCATAACATTTTGTCGCATTTCCTCAAGCGTTACGCCTGATCGGTAAGATGAAAACTGTCAGTTCGTTTCAGGACGGCTAACGGAGTTTAACAAGATGCAACAAAATCAGAATTTGACGGTTGTGGTCACCGGGGCCTCTTCTGGTGTTGGGTTGTATGCTGCAAAAGCGCTGGCCCTACGGGGATGGCATGTAGTGATGGCGTGTCGAGATCTAGAAAAAGCCAAACAAGCCGCCCAATCTCTAGGAATGTCGCCCGATCGCTACACCTTAATGCACATTGATTTGGGGTCACTGGCCAGCGTGCGTGAGTTTGTCAAAACCTTTCACGAAAGTGGCAAATCGTTGGATGCTCTCGTCTGCAATGCTGCGGTTTATCTGCCGTTGTTAAAAGAGCCGCTGCGATCGCCCGAAGGCTATGAGTTAAGTGTGGCAACCAATCATCTGGGTCATTTTTTGCTGTGCAATTTGCTATTGGATGATCTCAAACATTCCGCTTCGGGTGCAGCAAGACTGATCATTTTAGGAACGGTAACCGCAAATTCCAAGGAGTTAGGCGGCAAGATTCCCATTCCTGCGCCTGCTGACTTGGGCAATCTCGAAGGCTTTGAAGCGGGCTTTAAGGCACCCATTTCGATGATTGATGGCAAACCGTTTAAGGCAGGCAAGGCTTACAAAGACAGCAAACTCTGTAACATGATCACCAGTCGAGAACTGCATCGCCGCTATCATGACTCGACGGGCATTGTGTTTAACACGCTTTATCCGGGCTGTGTGGCAGATACGCCGCTTTTTCGCAATAGCTATCCGCTGTTTCAAAAGGTCTTCCCGTGGTTTCAGAAAAATATTACGGGGGGCTATGTGTCGCAGGAGTTGGCCGGAGAGCGCGTCGCTCAAGTGGTGGCTGACCCACAGTTTAAGCAGTCAGGCGTGCATTGGAGTTGGGGCAATCGTCAAAAAGAAGGGCGTGAGTCGTTTGTGCAAGAGCTATCCGAAAAAGCCAGCGACGATCGTTTAGCTGCTCGCATGTGGGACTTGAGCGAAAAGCTGGTATCCGTAGCGTAGACTTCACCATTCTATTTGTGATTCACCTTTTGATAAGGTTCCCATTCGACATAACGTTTCTCAAAGTACTCTGCGATCGACCTTTTTCAGCCTGAGATGTGATCATCTTGGGTTTTTTGATTTGAGTGAATGAGCGTCGATCGCCAAAATGTCGTTCACAAAACCGATGTCACACGCGGTACAAAAGTAACCTTCTAGAAATTGCTCAAGCGGTTTTTCTTCGAGCACTTCGGGATTGCACTCGTCGATCGCAAGCTGATCTTTTCGGTGATATCCACAGCGTTCTTCGTCACCAAATAAAGCTTTAGGGCTTTTGGCTCCAATCAAAATCAATTTTTTGATCACGTTGTGGTTACTTTGACAGTTGGGGCACAGGTTTTCAGAATTCTCAACCATAGAATCCTAGCGTCTTCAGCGTGAGTTGCATTTTGATGCATTGATCGTAGTCGATCGTCGATTTATTTTCCTAGATTGCTTTTGATGGGAGGAGTGTCGATCGCACCTGGCAAATCCTCACAGTCAAACGTCACAAAAAAGTCACCTGCCGGAACGCTTCGCCGCAGAAAACGCACCATTGCATCCGCGTCACTTCGATTATTAAATTGTCCAATTTCTCTCGGTTTGTGTCCTGGCATCACTGCAACCACCGCATAAGGACGATGGAAATGAGGATTCGGTCGGGAATCTCGCATCGTTTGGCACCTCAATTTACCCATGCAATCTTATTGAAAAGCATAGTCTTACCCGTGTAAAATTGCAACTACCAAGCATGGGTAAAATAAGGGGGTGTTGCATGGGGAATCGTGATGCCAAAAGCTCGGAAAGCCGAACACGGAGAGCCAAAGCGAGATGTGACCGTGACCTTGACGGAGCGCGCGATCGTCGGGCTGGACAATTGGGCGAAGAATCTGGGAATCAGTCGATCGGAGCTGATCACCCAACTGGGACTAGGCAAAATTCAGGTGCATCCCGACTTGAAAGCCTTGGGGGAATCTATAGCCAGTTGTTAGAAGAAGCCGAAGAGCAACTGGCCGAACTAGAAGATCGGCTCGAAGAATCAAAAACAAAAACAATTCGATATGAGCAAAAAATAGAGAAAGTGCGATCGCGCCGCCAACAAATTCTAGAATCGCTGGAATCTTGGCGACAAACCTTGCAGGGCTGATTGGCTCCTCACAAGGCTAGATTTCATCTGCATTCACACCCATTGCTCTCAAGCGATCGGCTAGACGATCGGCACGTTGACGTTCCACTTCCCGACCTTCTGCGCCCGTGGGGATGACTTGACCTTGACGATCGCACCAACGTAACCAAAGTCCAGTCTGCTCTTCAAAGGTTCCTTCCCAGACCGTTAATCCGAGTCCAACTGACTCCAACCAAACGGGGGCAGCGCATTCCCGATAGTTCTTCCCGGTCAACTCCCAAACCTTGAGAAGCGATCCATTCAGTTCGTCCTGACCCTGAAGCTGCTTTAACGGGTCAAACACCGCATAGTAAGCAACACCAATGCGGGCATAGTCAGCTTTTTTGGTAGCCAACTCATTGCCTTTGCGATTGGAGACAATTTCAATACAAACCTCCGGCAGCTTGCCAAACTCCCAAACAAAATAGGAGCGGTTTTGCTTTTGGCTCCAGTCCGCAGGCATTTGAAGATTGAGACTCAGAAACGCATCAGGGACGATCGGGTCTTGCTTTAACGCATAAAACAATCCTACATTTGCCGCCGCAATGAATGAAACTTCTGGCGACCAAGAACTATAGAGCGGTTCTACTAAGAGCCGTTGCTGCTTTTCAGATTGAAAGTTGTCCACCGGGATGTCGTCCTCAATCACCAAATGACTAATATCAAGCTGGGTGACGAGTTCGTCGTTATCTACGTCATTGTTTAGAAGTTGTCCAGTCATGGGCAGTGACCAACGCTGATGCCTTATTATCGTCTGAATTTTGGGTAAGGATTGCGCCAAACCCTGTGGGGCTGATTTATTCTATTAGCATGATTTGCTTGAATGGAAGTTCTTTCGCTTCGTGGTTGAGATCTTCTGCCCCCCAAGCTGCCAATTCTGGAGAACGTTGCTGTTCAGCTGCTGCAAGCAACTTTGGCATCCACGCCAGTAGGGCAAACGCATACAAAAATACATATCTCAATAAGCCCCAATTCTGACCGCTTTATTGCGAATGGTCTCATTAATCAGAGCTTATTGCGAAAAAGGTTGGCTGCTTTAGTGTTGTGTAACTCTAGCTTGCGCTACCCCTAGCGTGTTAAGAAACGTGTGCGTTCGCCCTATCCACGCCAGAGGTTTTCGACAGTCCGCCAGCGTTGTTGTGCTGCTGCGACTAAACGTAAAGCTAGAAGACCTGAGCTTCATTTAGAAGTTTAATATCATCTGCTGTGAGTGCAATCGATGCAGCAGCAATATTTTCTTCGAGGTGTGAGATCGTAGTAGTTCCAGGAATTAAAATGAGATTTGGCGCACGATGGAGCATCCAAGACAAGGCAATCTGACTCGGTTTCACATCTTGACGAGCCGCAATTTCTGTCAGGATTCCTTCGGTATTGGCAAGGGGTGCGCCACGTTTAAGTGGGTGTGCACCAAGTGGTGAGTATGAAATAAATGCAATGTTGTGCTGAGTGCAGTAATCAAGTATATCCTCCCCATTCCGTTCTGCTAGATTTAATCGATTTTGTACCGAAGAAATGTCAACAATCTGACTTGCTGCTTCGATCTGGGCGATCGTCACATTTGATAATCCAATATGGCGAATCTTGCCTTCTCGTTGTAGTTCTGCCAGCATCCCTATGGATTCTGCAAAAGGCACATTTGGATCGGGACGATGCAATTGATAGAGTCCAACTCGATCGACTTTGAGGCGTTGCAAGCTAGCTTCGCAACTGCGTTGTAGGCTTTTGGGTGAACCATCAGTACGAATGTTGTCAGGCGCAGTTTTGAGAACACCACCTTTGGTTGCAATAACGAGATCGTCTGGGTAAGGATAGAGTGCGGATGCAATCAGTTCTTCGTTGTATCCGGGGCCATAGGATTCAGCCGTATCGATGAAATTTATCCCTAGCTCAATAGCACGACGGAGCAACTGTTGTCCGGCTGTCCAATCAGCATAGCGACCAAAGTTTCCAGGCTGTCCAGTCAATCGCATCGCACCGTAACCAAGACGATTTACACTCAAATCACTACCCAGTTGAAAAGTGTTTGCGATCGCCGTTTTTTGAGACTCGTGAGCCATGATGAAATCCTCTAGAAATTACTGCACAGAATCTTGCAAGGGAGTAACAAACTCGATGAGATTGCCGTTATTGTCTTTCACAAAACAGAGCCGAACTCCAGCATCAGGGTAGCTACCCAGTTCAACAAAGGCTGGAACCCTGCGTCGGTTCAATTCAGCTAGTACTGCATCGACATCATCAACTCGAAAACAGAAATGTCCAATACCACTGGTACGTAATCCTTCACCAAAGTCTTTAGTTTCAGGCATCCCAGAGCGTGACTGAGTGCTGCTCACAATTTCAATCCGAAATCCATAGACGTTCAAGTAAGCCAGTTTCAGGTCTGGGAAAATGCCTACTGTCCATTCTCGTTCGATCGTCGCATCCAACTTGTCTCGATACCACGCAAGCGTTTCTTCATAGTTAGAAACATTGAGCGCAACATGGTCGATTTGCAAAGAACTCAGGCTAGATGTGGATACAGGATTTTGAGTCGTCATAATTTTCTCCTTGCTTAGATTTGAATGATTTCGATTTAGATACCAACCCAACTGTGAATCAGTTCAAGCTCTTGCCAGATGTCATCATCTGGTGTGTCATCCTGAAGCATTGAGTGGGTGCTTGAACACGTTGTGCTGCGATGCAGTTTTTGCGGGCAGTCAATTTGGGTCAAATCAGATTTCGGCTGAAATGATTGTGGGTGCGATTGGCGATGCTTGCATGATTGTTTTCCTTCCAACGTTAAGTATTTCCTGTTAGAGCTAGGGTGAATTTGGCGATTTATCGTCGAAACAGCCTCTTTAGTTTGAATTGAGCCAGCGATGAAACAGCCTCGTCAGCTTCGGCATAACGATGTAGGTCATCAAATAGACAAGCGCTCCAGTCAAAATCAAAGTCCGCAGAGGCAGCGGAAACAGGGAGAGAAACGAGCCGAACAGCCAGAGAATCGCTGTAATTAGGGGATAAATCGCAAGCCAAGTTAGCAAAAACATTTTGTAACGTGGTGGTGTAGCTCTTTGGGCTGGATGCATAGAAGAACTTCCTTGCCTGGGATACCTTCTACTCAGATGAAATGCACTCATAATGGCGCTCCTCTGTCAAAAAAAGTAGGCAATTACGTGACGTAACGTTAATTAATTAGCTGTAAATACTTCACCTGGCTTTTCGAGGTCAGCACTTTTTGCCTGTGGGCTTGATTGTTGAGGTAAATCCTGCTTTAATACCGTTACGTCACGTAACTAAAGTATCTTGAGGAAGCAGATCATGTCAAGGGGGGTCAATAAAAAAGTTTCCGTTGCTCGAAGTCCGGGTCGTCCTCGGTCGGATGAGGCTCACCAGCGCATCTTAGAGGCTGCCTACGAATTGATGAATCAGACAGGGTTCAATGATCTGACAATTGAGGCGATCGCGGCTCGTGCTGAAGTTGGGAAGCCCACTATCTATCGCCGCTGGTCAAGCAAAGCCCATTTGGTGATGGATGCATTTCTGGCAGCGATCAATCCAGAATTGACATTCCCAGATAGCGGCTCCGTTAAAGAAGACATTCGTTTACAAATGCAGCAATTGGTAAAAGTACTGCTTAGTCCACCTGGACAGATTATTGCCATGTTGATCGGTGGCGGACAGACAGATACTGAATTAATGGAGGCATTTCGAGAAAACTGGCTGATGCCGCGTCGTAAAGTTGCCAGTGAGGTATTCAACAAAGGCGTTGAACGGGGAGAATTACGCTCTGATGTGGATGTAGAAGTAGCGATTGATTCACTCTACAGCCCGCTTTTTTACCGCTTGCTGCTCAGGCACGCACCACTCACTCAAGATTTTGTAGATGAATTAGTTGATGTCGTAATGAAGGGACTTAGCGTTTAGAGTTTGGAGGAAGCGATCGCCCCATCATCTAACCTAATCTAATCCTAAACATCGACAAGTAGCCTTTAAACTACTGCCACAACCTGAAATATGAGCGGCACAGCTCTAAGTTTAGCTTCAGTTCAACACCCTACACCCCAAACCTCAAATTCGTATTCAACCAAACGCTGAGAGTAGGATTCGGATGACAGAATGGTACGATCGCAACTTCAACCCGCAGGTATCGACATGACTCCCACCCCGATCATCATCGCCAGAGAGGTCGAAAAGTGGTACGGCAACAACTTTCACGTCCTCAAAGGCATCAGTTTGACGGTCAATAAAGGCGAAGTCGTCGTGATGATGGGGCCCTCTGGGTCAGGCAAATCCACCTTTATTCGCACCTTCAACGCCCTCGAAGAGTATCAAAAAGGCAGCATCGAGATTGACGGCATTCAGCTATCGCAAGACATGAAAGATGTGGGAGCGATTCGCCGCGAAGTGGGCATGGTGTTTCAGCAGTTCAATTTATTTCCGCATCTGACGGTGTTAGAGAATGTGATGCTGGCTCCCACCCACGTCCGCAAATGGACAAAAGCCAAAGCCAAAGATGATGCAGGTCAACTCCTAGAGCGCGTCGGCATTTTAGAACAGGCGAATAAGTATCCCGGTCAGCTTTCGGGAGGACAACAGCAGCGAGTCGCGATCGCCCGTGCCTTGGCCATGCAGCCCAAAGTTATGTTGTTTGACGAACCCACCTCCGCCCTCGATCCCGAAATGGTGCAAGAAGTCTTACAGGTGATGCGATCGCTGGCCAACTCTGGCATGACAATGGTCTGCGTCACTCATGAAGTCGGATTTGCCCGCGAAGTCGCCGATCGTGTGGTCTTTATGGACGAAGGCTTACTCATCGAAGACACCACCCCCACCGAGTTTTTCACCAATCCCAAAGGCGATCGGGCTAAAAAATTTCTCTCACAGATTCTGCATTAAAGAGAGACGTAGAGGACGTTAGACGTTAGACATTAGACTGGAGACTTTAAATACTGTCCAAAATCCAAAGTCCAAAGTCCCCCATGTCTGCTGATTTAACAAAAAAGGGCATCTTTCGTAGTGTTGTAGTAAGCCGATCGCCATGCTCGACCCCACACCCGATCCAGCACCCGACCCCACACCCGACCCACAAGACTCGCTAGAATCGTTGCCCGCAATGACTTTAGACGAATGGCTGGACAAGCTGAGACGAGCCGATCGCGCCTTCTACAACATCATGGCTATGGAAGTGTGGTCGATCGCCAAAACAATGGACGGCATCATCCCCGGCTTTTGGAGTCGCTTTATGACCAATCGCCGCATCGCCATGAAGCAATTTATCGAAAAAAGTCGCATTCAACATCCCGGATCAGCCTCAGCAATCGACGAAGTAAAGGAACAAGCAGACAGCGATCGCTAATTAATTTTCTCTCAGCTTCAAGTAGCAGGATTGTAGCCAGAAATGCTTGTAGCACAGCTTAACCATACAGTAGGATCACCGAAGCGTTGACAAAGCAATCCATCGGCTGCTTTAGCTCGTACTCCTGACGTTCCCGCACTAAAAAGACCATGAAAGCTCCTAATTCACTCTCGGTCTGGCAACAACTCAAAAACCGTGAAATCACCTGCGAACAAGCGCTTCATCTGCTGGTCGATTCAGAAAACAACGTCACACTGGAACTATTGGATCGAGAAGTCAGCCATCGATTTTTGCGAGAATTTCCCGATCGCAACGCCCTGCCGCCTCTAATTCCCCTTTTACTGTGGCGCAACTGTTTTTATCTGGGCAGCCCCGTAACGCTCTCTGACAAGCAGGTTCAGGAACTGAGCGATCGCACCTTCACCAACGTCAAAATTATTCCCGTCACCGATAAAAGCTACCGCGCCTGGTATCACACCGCCAACCTCGACCACAATCAAATTAGCTCGACTCCCCTGGTCAACCCCCTCACCGGAGAACTCGAAGCCGAAAACATTGGCGAAGTCACCGAACTCTATCTCTCAAAAGCAGCCGACCAAATCGGACGGATCAGAACCATTATTTCGGGGGCCTTGCGAAATCGGGCCAGCGACATTCACTTAGAGCCGACCCCTGCTGGACTGCGCGTTCGCTATCGAATTGACGGCATTTTGCGCGACATTACCACCCTGCCTATCGAAGTGAGTCGGCGAGCGATCGTCGCCCTCAAAGTCATGGCCAACATGGATATCTCAGAAAGCCGTCGCCCTCAAGATGCCCGCATCGGAGAAAGCTACGCCTCTGGTCAAGACACCGATCTGGGACTGGATATGCGCGTCAGCACCTTGCCCTGTGTCGGCGGAGAAAAGGCCGTCATCCGACTGCTGCCCCGTCAAAATCCCTTCTCAAACATGGAAGAATTGGGCTTTTCTCCCAAAACGCTCGAAATCTACCAGCGCTGGCTGCGTCAACCTCAAGGCATGATTATCTTTACGGGCCCGACGGGATCAGGCAAAACCAGCACTCTGTACACGAGCTTGCAGGCGATCGCTACTGAATTTGTCAACGTCGTCACCGTCGAAGATCCGGTCGAGTACATTCTGCCGCGCATTACGCAAACTCAAGTCCATGAGGCAGCGGGGATGACCTTTGCAGCCGGACTGAGAGCCATTTTGCGCCAAGACCCCGACATCATCATGCTGGGCGAAATTCGCGATCACGAAACTGCTGAAACGGGCATTCGAGCCGCCCTAACCGGACACCTGGTTTTGACAACGCTACACACCAATGATGCAATGAGCGCCGTTCCCAGACTTAAGGATATTGGCCCCGACCCCGGTTTGATCAGTGATGCGTTGTTGGGAGTGGTGGCCCAGCGCCTCGTGCGAAAAAATTGTCCCCACTGCTCTGAGCCTTACCAACCTAGCGAGAAAGATCTCAAAGCTTTGGGCATCGATCGCGACCACATCGGACACGAATGGCGCAAAGGCAAAGGCTGCAATCGCTGCTTTAATTCGGGGTATTTGGGACGCGAGGCAATTATTGAGCTACTCAACGTCGATGATACGCTGCGACAAATTATTTACGAAGGCACGATGACCCAGCTACAGCGCTACTTATTAGATGGCGACAATTTTGACTCGTTTCGGGTGTCGGCGATCGAGAAGATCACCCAGGGGATCACGACCGTCGAAGAAGTGCTGCGCGTTTTGCCTCACAGTTCGCTTTATCGCAAATCAACAATGAGCGAAGTCCGCCCAGCCCACACCAAAAAGAAATTGATGAATGCGTCTGGCAGTTGAGGGCGCAGGCTGTGTCAAGATTTCAGTATCCATGTCTCGTTGGTTGAAGCGATCGCTTCCCCAGTGTCCTCTATGTCCAACTTTGACAGTCAACCGCTCTCTCAGATCAGCGTCACCGAACTGGCCCAAAAGCTGGCCGATCCCCAAGACTTACAGCTTGTCGATGTGCGAGAAGTTTGGGAAGTCGAAACGGCTGGCTTGCCTGGGTTCATCGTGTTGCCCCTGAGCGACTACGCCGAATGGTCTGAAGAGATTCACACTCGTCTCGATCCTCAAAAAGAAACGTTGGTGCTGTGTCATCACGGAATGCGATCGGCGCAAATGTGCCAATGGCTAATTCAACAGGGCTTTACGCAGGTGAAGAATATTATGGGCGGGATTGATGCGTATGCGATCGCCGTGGATCGATCAATTCCCAGATATTAGCGAGGGATGAGGGAGAGCTTCGATGATTTGTTCCCCCTTTGGGGGTAATCCGCTGCGCGAGGAGGCCGTAAATTGCCCGGAAGTCCCCAGAACTGGGGGGTTGGGGGGCAAAAGCGCTGAAGATCGAAGCGAAAGAACCTCATAGAATTTAAGCTGACGAATGTGGGAACCGCTTCGATCGCCAACCAAAGCCTTGTAGACCTGTCTTGTGTCCAAAGTCTAAAGTCTCTTCTGTCTTCCTGCCGCGTTTGCTACCACAGCGATCCCAAATAAAAGCCAAAATCAAGAATCTGCTATCTTAGGTTCAATTGGTGTATCTGACCTGGTTGACTGACAAAACTCCTGAAACCCTCGATTCTTCGTAGGTTGGTGTTGAGCAACGCGAAACCCAACAGCAGTCTTTCTACCGTTGCTAACGTTGGGTTTCACCAGGTTTAACCCAACCTACCTGAAAAGATTTGTCAGTCAATCAGGTATCTGACTGAGACTGAATCCTAGTCTGAGATTTAAGATTTAGCTTTTCAAAATGTCTACTCACATGAATCTGACGAATCGACAGCAGCAAGTTCTTTGGGCAACGGTGCGCCACTACATCGCGACGGCCGAGCCTGTCGGATCTGAGGCCCTCGTGAAAGGATATCAACTTAGCGTTAGTTCGGCGACGATTCGCAATGCGATGGGCTTTTTAGAAAAAGCAGGATTGCTCTATCAGCCTCACACCTCGGCAGGGCGCATTCCGTCTGATTCGGGCTACCGCATCTATGTTGATCAGCTAATTACCCCTTCGACCGAGTTGAGCTATCAGGTTGAGCAATTGTTAACAGGTCGGCTCAATTGGGACGAATGGAGTTTTGAAGCGCTGCTCAAAGGGGCGGCTCAAATTTTGGCGACGTTGAGTGGCTATATTACGCTGATCACGATGCCCTTTAGCCGGACGACTGAGTTGCGTCACTTGCAGCTTGTGCAAATCGACCCCCAGCGCGTCATGCTGATTGTGGTCAATGATACTTACGAAACGCAATCGGTCTTGATGGAGTTGCCGCAGGTTGAGGAAGATGGCGATCCAGAACTGGTCGCACGAGAGTTGCAGATTCTCTCTAACTTTTTGAACGATCAGCTTCGGGGGCGATCGCCTGCTGAGATTGCGACTTTAGACTGGAGTGAGTTGGGGCGAGAGTTCGATCGCTACAGTCAGTTTCTCACCTCGCTGGTCACAGATCTGTCGCGCCGTCTGTCTAAATCATCAGCCCCTACCCAGATTATGGTCAGCGGTGTGTCTGAAGTGCTGCGTCAGCCAGAATTTTCGGAACTCAGCCAGATCAAAACGATCATGCACCTGCTCGAAGAAGAACAACATCAGTTGATGCCCCTGATTTTCGAGCCACCCGATTCTGAACTGTTGGGCAAACGAGTCACCGTTCGCATTGGTTCCGAAAATTCGCTAGAGCCGATTCGCACCTGTACGCTGATTTCTTCGACCTATAATCGCGGCACTGTCCCTGTCGGAAGTGTTTGTGTGTTGGGGCCGACGCGCATGGTCTACGAAGATACGATCGCCCTTGTCGAAGCTACCGCCGATTACATTTCAGACGCTCTGAGTTAGGGATGAGGGATGAGGGATGAGGCTATTTCTCGCTACGGTTGTAAATTCGGGCAGCCCCCTAAATCCCCCACGAGTAGGCGACTTTGAACCAGAATTCTTCTCTTAAAGTCCCTTAGAATTGGCAGCTTGGGGCAGAAGCGTCAAATATCGAAGCGAAGAATTTACCAATTCACGATCAGCGATCGTCCTACCGATCGACGTTACTTGGGATTGGGAGGTTCAAGTTTGTGATGGCAGCAATCACGGCATCGGGTTCGATCGGTTTCGTCAAATAGGTTTGAAATCCGGCGGCCATTACTTTTTGGCGATCTTCTTCTCTGGCGTAGGCGGTGATGGCGATCGCGGGAATGTCTGCTTGCTGTAGTTGCAGTTGGTTGATCAACGTGTACCCATCTTGATCGGGCATTCCAACATCACTGATGAGCAGGTTGGGGACGGCTTGTTTGACGGCAGATAGAGCGGCTTGGACGGATGAAACAGGAGTCACGATCGCGCCTGCTTCTTCGAGCAAAAAGGTCAGGAGGTCGAGGGTGTCTTTTTCGTCGTCTACTACAAGAATCTGCATACCTGCCAAAGGCGCTGACACGAGAGGAGGGGCAGGCGTTGGAGCCGAGAAGTTGTCTGCGGTTTGTTTGAGGGGCAGCTTTACGGTAAAGGTTGAGCCTTGTCCTTCTCCGGGGCTGTCTGCATGGACGGTGCCGCCGTGCAATTCGACGAGATGACGAACGATCGCCAGTCCGATTCCCAGTCCGCCAAAGGTGCGAGTTGTGCTGCCGTCTGCCTGACGAAAGTAGTCAAACACATAGGGCAAAAAAGAAGCGGGGATGCCTTTTCCGGTGTCGGTGATTTGGATTTGAGCAATGCCCCCTTCAGGGTGTGGATCGCTGGCTGTGATGTGAATTTGTACCTGTCCGTTGGGCGGCGTAAATTTGATGGCGTTGGAGAAGAGATTCCAAAAAACCTGCTGGAGCCGACTCGCATCACCAACGATTTGAAAGGCTGGCGCTTCAAGATGATCTGAGATGGAGAATGTCAGGTTGACCGCTTTCGCTTCTGCGGATAATCGTACCGTTTCTAACGCTGATTCAATAATCGGTATGAGGCTGACCAAATTGTGTTTTAAAGTTAGCTTTCCGCTGAGAATTCGAGAGACATCTAAGAGATCTTCGATCAGTTGCGTTTGGATCTGGGCGTTGCGTTCGATCGTTTCCAGCCCGCGTATCAAAGTGGTGCGATCGTAGAGTTTTGCTTTTAATAACTTTGACCATCCCAAAATCGGATTGAGTGGCGTTCGCAATTCATGAGACAGGACGGCTAAAAATTCATCTTTGAGGCGATTAGCTTCTTGTGCTTGCTCATAGAGTTGGGCATTGTCTAATGCGATCGCGGCCCGGTTGGCTAATTCTTCTACAAGTCGGAGATCGGTTTCTGTATAACGTCGCCCGGAAGCAGCGGTATAGCCACAAGTCAACACGCCCAAGCGTCGATCGTGAATCACCAACGGCACCACAATTTCTGATTGAAACTGAAGCGCTCGCATAAATTTTAAATGTTCGTCACGAGTCGCGATCGTTTGCATCCATTCATCCGTGACGACGGGCGTTAGAGCAGATCTGCCACTGGCGATCGCTTGTCGAGTGGGATGATGAGCAAAACGCTGAGACGGGACAAAGGACTGAATCTGAGCAAACCAATCAGTCTGAGCGCGATCGCAATAACTCCAGGCCGCCCGCTGGATCTCTCCTTCTGAAGTGACCACATCAAAAAAACAAAAGTCCGCCAAAAAAGGCACTGTCAGACTCGCAATATTTTCGAGCGTGATTTTGTAATCGAGAGACGCGGTGAGAATGACGCTGGCCTCCGCCAAAAATCGCAGACGATTCTCACTCTCTTGTAGGGCAAGTTCGGCTTGTTGGCGATCGCGTCGAGCCTGGGCTTCTCGCAGGGCCCGCTTGACCGAGGGAACTAGCCTGTCAAGTCGCTGTTTGAGAATGTAATCAGTTGCGCCACTTTTGAGCATCTCGATCGCCAGTTCTTCGCCCAGCGTCCCCGATACGATGATAAACGGCACTTCGGGACGCACACTTTGAGCCACCGCGAGGGCAGAAATCCCGTCAAACCCTGGCAGCGCATAGTCTGACAATATCAAATCAAACGAATCTGTCTCTAGCGCCTCAACAAAGTCCGATCGCGTGTCTACCCGTTTCATTTCACACTCAATTTCTCCGTCTGCCAGTGCAATTTGCACCAGTTCTGTGTCTAACAAACTATCTTCTAACAGCAAAAAGTAAAGTGGACTCATGAGAGGGAAGGGATGAGGGGTTGTCTTCGACACGCTTCGCGAGAGGAATGAAGGATGAATGCAGATATCAAAGATCTGAATTGATCGTTCTTTGCTGATCAGTTAAGTAACGTTGAGGTTGGGAAGACATTAGACAAAAGGCGTTAGGCAAAACAGAAAAGGCGTTAGGCAAAGTAGAAAAGGCGTTGGGTAAAACAGAAAAGACGTTGAGCGAAAGGGAAAAGACGTTGAGCGAAAGAGAAAAGGCGTTAGGCAAAACACAAAAGGCGTTAGGCAAAGTAGAAAAGACGTTAAGCGAAATAGAAAAGACGCTAGACGAAACGCAAAAGACCTTGAGCAAAACAGAAAAGACGTTAAGCGAAAGACCTTTGGCTTTAAATACTATTTTGTCCAAAGTCTTTCACCAAATTGACCACCAAGCAGAAATGAGAGACCAACGATGAATAAAGCAAAACAGTATTAGAATCACAACACAAAGCTTTATTCATCCCTCATCCCTCATTCTTCCTCCCTCATCCCTACCTTCTATCGGTTACTGCTCGCGGAGGGCAACGATCCTGGTGGGGGTTGGTTGACGACGGCCCAGAAGAGTCCGACCTGTTTGATCACATCCACAAATTCGTGAAAGTCGATCGGCTTGACAACATAGGCATTGGCTCCCAACTCATAACAGTTGAGCAAATCAGGTTCCTCACGGGAAGAAGTCAGCACCACCACAGGCACTAATCGAAAGCTAGGCTCCGATCGAATCTGAGAAAGCACCTCCATCCCATTGACTCTAGGCAACTTGAGATCGAGCAAAATCACCACAGGATTGCCTTCCATCCGCATCTTAAAAATGCCGCGACGATAAAGATAATTGAGTGCCTCCTCTCCATCTCGTACGACCACCACTTCATTTGCCAGGTGATTGTCAGACAGCGATGTCAAAATCAATTCCACATCATTGGTACTGTCTTCGACGAGCAAAATACGTCTCATATCCGTTTCTGTCATGGAATCGTTGTCATCTCCTTTACTCCGTAGTGCGTAGTCCGCAGTGTTAGTTTACAGTGCGTCGTCCGTAGTGCGTTGTGAGAAACGCGATTAGGAAAAGCATTCAATAACAGATCTGTAGTGCGAAGACACTGCCCACTAGAGATGCAGACCATTCGCCGCAACAGTTCGCCTCATTAAAACCCTTCTACCCAAAAATCGCGTCTACTGGAAGATAGGGATACAGAGATGCCGATCGCACCTGTGTAACCGTCTACTCGATCAAGTCCGCTTGATTAATCGCAACCGGGTAAACAACTTTGGATTTTGGACTTTAAACATTGGACACTGAACTTTAGCCTTTGAGATTCAGGTCTCCGGTCTAGCGTCTCTCGTCTCCATGCTTTGCCTGTTGCCTAATTTAGGGAATTGATATCAGACTCTACCTGCCTCTTTTGGCAACGAAAAGTAGAACGTCGCACCCCGATCGGTTTCTCCCTCTGCCCAGACTCGCCCACCATGACGGTGAATGATGCGCTGGACGTTTGCTAAACCAATCCCAGTGCCTTCAAATTGAGACTGAGTATGGAGTCGCTGAAAGATGCCAAACAGTTTGTGAACATAGCGCATATCGAAGCCGATGCCATTATCCCGCACAAAAAACACAATTTCTGTTTTCTGGTCAAGGCTACCAACTTCAATTTCGACTTTGGGGGTCAGACGGCTATACTTCACGGCGTTTTCTAGAAGGTTTCGCCAGACGAGCCGCAGCATAGAGGGGTCAGCCTGCACCGAGGGCAATGGGTCAATCTTCCAGGTAATCGATCGTCCCTGAATTTCGACCTCTAATTCGCGCTTGACTTCTTGCAACAGCTCCATCATCTCAAAGGAGATAAAGCGCATCTCCGATCGCCCCATCCGCGAAAAAGACAAAAGATCGTCGATCAAAGTGCCTGCTTGTTTGGTGGTGTGGGCGATCGTGGTTAAGTATCGTTCACTCGTCGGGTCAAGACAGGTTGATTTGAGGTTTTTTTGCAGCAGTTCGACAAACCCACCAATGTGGCGCAGCGGGGCCCGCAGGTCGTGTGACACCGAGTACGAAAAGGATTCTAACTCTTTATTGGCGGCTTCGAGTTGGGCGGTGCGCTGATGGACTCGCGATTCCAAACTTTCGTTTAGCTGACGGATTTCGAGTTCGGCTTGTTTGCGATCGTGGACATCGGTAATCGTCCCCACCCATTCGCGCACCTTGCCATCTGAGTCAAATAAGGGAACGGCGCGAGCTTCAAAGTAGCGATAGTTTTGAGTGGCCGCGCACCAGAGACGACCCGCCGTTTCATAAAAGGAGTGATTGTTTAGCGACTGTTCCCAACGAGCTTTCAGGGTTTCCCGATCGTCAGGATGAACCATTTGCGCCCAACCCCAACCTTGATGCGCTTCCCAAGATTGCCCGGTGTACTCCTCCCAGCCTAATTGCCGCTCGGCAAAGCGCCCTTCTGCATCAGTCGTCCACAAAACAGACGTAACGGTGTTGACGATCGCCCGATAGCGTTCTTCTCCTTGGCGAAGGGCTTCTTCGATCTGTTTGCGGCTGGTGATATCGTGAGCGACCGTATACAGCTTGCCTTCTTTGGGAACGGGAGCCGTCATCCAATCGATCCATTTATAGCTGCCATCGTGACAACGGTAGCGATTCTCAAAATGCAGCGTGTTGGTCCCCGTTGAGAGCTTTTGTATTTCTGCCAGCGTGGAAGCTTGGTCGTCAGGATGCACCAGTTCGATAAAAGGAGTGTTGAGCAATTCGGCTTCGCTGTAGCCCAAAATTTTCTCAAAAGCAGGATTGATTCGCTTAAAGTAGCCATCCACTCCAGCGATACAGAGCATATCCAGCGACAGGGTAAAGAAGCGATCGCGATCGTCTTCGGACTGTTTGCGACTCGTGATATCTTCGACCACCGAGATAAAGTACTTGGGAGTGTCATCGGCATCGCGAACCAGCGAAACCGTGAGGTGAATCCAAACCAGCGATCCGTTTTTGTGAATGTAGCGCTTCTCGATCGCATAGGTTTTGATCGTCCCCGCCAGCATTTGATGAAAGTAGGCTAAGTCAATTTCTAGATCTGCGGCGTAAGTAATCTCTTGAAAGGTTTTTTGCAGCAGTTCTTGGCGAGAATAGCCAACGATCTCACAAAGTTTTTGATTGACTCGCAGCCATTGGCCATCCAGTCCTACATGGGCGATCCCAATGGCAGCCAGGTCAAATGTAGCTTCAAACTCTACGGCCTGCTCTTGTAGAGCCTTTTCTACTAATGTCCAATTTTCGACCGTCACGATCGTTACTCCATTCCAAACAGGATTCTAAAAACGACTCTCAAGCAGCATCTATTTTGCTCTTAGAGAAGAACAAGATTCCGAGGCGATGGCGCGATCGCACAGAACACACTGTCTTCTATCATGCGATGCAGACCGTAAGGTTACCGATCTACCCAAAGATAGAGCTTGTATCGTCTCAAGAAAGATTTTGGATTTACGTAGACGATCGCCTTGCCTGTTTTCAAGGCTTGTAAGTCTAATCAAACCAACAAGATTTGGTATTACTTAACGTCAGTTCGATGAGAGTGACTCGCTTCGTTTCAATCGGCTTCAGCCCCCTAAATCCCCCACAAGTGAGGGACTTTGAACGAGAAATATTGTCTCAAAGTCCCCCAAAATTGGGGGGTTGGGGGGCAGAAGTGCTGAATAACGAAGTGAGAAAACTCCATCGAATTCACGTTACTTAATTCCCATTTCTAAGATTTTTTACCAAAAACCCTCCAGCCAGGAGATTGTTTGCGTTTCTGCGATCGCTGTTTTAGCCCCATATAACGGCTGCGTTTTTGTCTAGCTTTGGTTTGATCAGACAGCCCATCATCATCGACTTCCGGCTTTCTAGCCGTCTCGGTGTTTTCCTCTTTACTCAGCCACCAATCGACGATCAAGCCACTGGCCATGCCTCCGATCGCCCCCAGGACGATACTCATCTCAGCAGAATATCCCAGCCAAAAAAGACTGATCAAAAACAGCAGCCAGATTTGCAACCCTACAGAGAATCCTTTTGAAATCGGTTGTCGTCTTCGCACGGTGTCGATCCTCGATTTGCCCTAATCAACGTCAGTTCGATGAACTTTTTCGCTTCGTTGCTGAGAGATTTGCCCCCTAAATCCCCCATTCTGAGGGACTTTGAATCAGCATAATTTCTTTGAACTCTGGAACTTTTTCTTTGTCAAAGTCCCCCAATTTTGGGGGATTTAGGGGGCTGAAGCCGATTGAAACGAAGCGAGTTACTCTCATCGAACTGACGCTAATAAGATACAGGAAACAGACCCAAAAAGCACACCTTCGATGAAACGGTTGGCGATCGGTTAAACGTGATTTCGATAAAGTGTTTTCGCTTCGTTAATTCAGGAGTTTTGCCCCTCAATGGTCGTTCGATTCGCTGTGAAAGAGAAAATCTAGCACAGAGAAGTGTCTGATGTCGGCCGACTAAAGATGGAAAAACCCCCGATCAATTACCTCAAACCCGTCGAGGCAAAATCAGCATGGCATCTCCAAACGAGTAGAAACGGTACTGCTGTTCGATCGCCACCTCATACAAATTCAACAATCGTTCTCGTCCGATCAGCGCACTCACCAGCATCAACAGACTCGATTTGGGCAGGTGAAAATTGGTGATCAATCCATCAACCACGCGCCATTGATAGCCTGGATAGATGAATAAATTGGTTTTGCCACAGTAGGGTTGCAGTTCGCTTTGGGAGGCTCCTTCGAGAGATCGTACCGCCGTTGTCCCCACTGCAATAATGCGTCCCCCGTTAGCCTGGGTGTGCCGAATCTTCTCAACCGTTTCTACCGGAATCTCAA
Source organism: Phormidesmis sp. 146-12 (assembly GCF_052939495.1). Classification (NCBI taxonomy): domain Bacteria; kingdom Bacillati; phylum Cyanobacteriota; class Cyanophyceae; order Leptolyngbyales; family Leptolyngbyaceae; genus Phormidesmis; species Phormidesmis sp. 146-12. The sequence goes on from NZ_JBJPHS010000030.1 coordinate 23,397, forward strand.
TCCATTCACCATGCATCTGATGTTGGGTAATATCCTCCGCCTCGACAGGTCGAAACGTACCCACGCCTACGTGAAGCGTCACAAACGCCCGATCAATGCCTTTTTCTTGAAGTCGATCGAGCAAACTGGGCGTGAAATGTAAGCCTGCCGTCGGAGCCGCCACCGCACCGGGACGATCGGCATACACCGTCTGATATTGTTCTGGCTGAGATGCTGACTTTGTAATGTAGGGCGGCAAAGGCACCTGACCAAACTGATCTAACACTTCTAACAACGACCCCTTGCGGGTATCTCCAAGAGATCGCCCGTCTGAAACCTCAAACTCCAGAATTCTCCCCCGCGTCGCCTCATCACTAGAAAGCACGATCGCGCTCAGGCTGATTTCACACTCATTTGACTGCGGTCGAAACAAAATCTTGCTGCCAGGTTTGAGTCGTCTACCGGGCTTGACCAGCGCTAACCACTGATTTCTAGCGGTTTCCTCAACGAGAAGCACCTCCACCTCAATGCCGCTAGTTTTTTGCCCATAAAGTCTGGCAGGAATCACCTGCGTATTGTTGAGAACCAGCAGATCACCCGACTGTAATAGATCAGGCAACTCGTGAAAAATATGGTGACTATAGGTGCCACTGTCCACTACCAGCAGCCGAGAATAATCCCTGGGGGCTACAGGATTTTGGGCAATCCGCTCCTCTGGCAGGTCGTAATCGTAAGCGGAGAGTAGCTGGTCAACATCCACGGGGGCGATCGTCCTTTAGCGTCGTCTTCTCATTAAATCACGCCATCCCCTCTCTAAAACGGGTCAACAACAGCCCTGATCCCGCTAGATTGGGGAGATCCCCTCTGGTATATCGGGGGTTTCTGCCCTACTCGTTTGGTGCTGATCCCGTGATGATGAAGAAGTAGCATTTGCTAGGGCACAGAAATCTCTATGGAATACCTCTACTACCTTGCGAATGCCAGTCTAACCCTGCGGATCGTTGAGCAACTGCACACGATGAACCATCTGCCTGTTGGGTTTATGACTGTCATTCACCAGATTGACGGCTGGGTAGTCAAAGTCAAAATGACCCAACCGCTCAACGCGCAGCAGGATGGCGATTTTCGGGCTTTTATGAATGAATTGGGCATTCCTTACCAACCCGGTATCCGAGTGCAAATGGCGCTTTGGGGGTTAGAAACAGGACAGTCTCCGATCGATGTCATGCAGCGTTATCAAGTGGCGGTGGTGTCACACGGTAGCCCCGATCGCAGCGAGATCGAAGAATTTCGTAAACAATTTGTCCAGGGGTTGGGCTACTGTCCAGAGACACTAGCTTAATCCAGGCTAAAAGCGTTTTGAATGTAAGCGTGTAAGGTTAGCTGATAGCGTGGGGTCTGAATCAATCGGTCTTCAGGCGTTCGGTCTTCCAGCCTTGGGAAAGAGCCAGTCAAAGACTGTGCTTTTTTTTTGGGTTGGCTCAAAGCAGGACGACACCGAACGATCGCCACATCAAACCGACAGGGCAAAGACGCGAGATCGGCATGCTCAGTCAAAAATAGCTGGGCCGTTTTCCAGAGTTTGGCTTGCTTGGTGGGCGTGATTGCCAACAGTCCGTCGTTGTCCCAGTTGCCTTTACTGCGGGTTTTGACTTCGACGAAGGCGATCGTTTCCCCAAACTGAGCGACGATATCCAATTCGCCTAAAGGACAGTGCCAGCGTTGATGCAGCACGATCCAATTTTGAGCGGTTAGCCAATCGACAACCAGATCTTCTCCAAGATTACCGAGGCGAGAAGTCTCACTTTTAGACTGATGAGAGGGGTCAGGAGGGTTCACAAATTCAGATAGTATCAGGATGGGGAATTGGAGGGCGATCGTTCTGAGAAAAGTCGCGCAAATCCAAAGTGCCCCAACGATTCGCTCCATCCTGCAAGGACTGAAAAATTAACGCCATGAGTTGCAGAAAGTTCAATCTTTTAAAGTTCAACCTTCTATCAATGCCCGTTCGCTGGTTCAGAAATTTTTGGGCGATCGCCTCAGTTTTGAGTTTGTGGCTGGCGATCGCTTCTCCTGCGATGGCGCTCGATTACGATAAGCAGTTTTTGGTGGGTGAAGATTTTTCGGGGCGGGTGTTGACCGATTCTAGTTTCACGAAGTCCAATCTCAAGAGCATTAATCTGAGCCATGCTGACCTGAGAGGCGTGAGTTTTTTTGCAGCCAATTTAGAAAGCGCAAATTTAGAGGGTGCCAACTTGAGAAGCAGCACGCTGGACACGGCGCGATTAATTGATGCAAATCTGACCAATGCGGTGCTAGAAGGGGCGTTTGCCTTTAATGCCAAGTTTGACGGAGCGACGATCGACGGTGCTGATTTCACGGATGTAGATTTGCGGGCCGATGCTCAAAAACTGCTCTGTAAAATGGCAAAAGGCACCAACCCAGAAACCGGCCGCAAGACGAGAGAAACCCTTTATTGTGATTAGGTTTGAGCCAAAATTCTGTACGATTTCCAGCGTGAACTCAATACATTCTTCGCTTCGATGACAAATCTCAGCAGCCCCCCAAATCCCCCACGAGTGAGGGACTTTGAATTAGAACTCTTGTCTTAAAGTCCCCCAGAATGGGTGGTTGGGGGGCAAAAGTTCTGAACAACGAAGCGAAAAAACTCCATCAAATTAATCAGTTCTGGAATCAGTTCTGGACTCCTCGCAGACAGTCTTCCTCAAGACTTTTAATTTACGTCTCCAGCGATCGGAGCCTGCACCAAATCTCCAAAATTGACGTTGCGCTGGCGATCGAGTTCTCGAATTCGCTGATCTTCAGCGTGGATTTTTTGCTGATAGTATTGACCAAGCTCTGAAGTGGCTACGCAGTCTGTGTTTTTCCACAGGTCGAGAAAGTGACGGCGGCGTTTTTCACACATGACTCGTTCCATTGCGGCGGCGGCCGATCGGATCACTAAGGGCGCTCTGAGAATGTCACTTTTGGTTTTTTCGTCAAGCTCAAAAAGCGAGTAAACCTGAGCCATTTCGCGGGGAAAGTCAGTGCAGCGATCGCGCAATCGAGACAATAAATCGGCGGTCGGATCGGCTTCAGCGAAGTTTTCTAGCTCTACAATTTGCCGCCACAAAAAGCGATGGTGAGACAAACTGAATTCGAGATCTTGAGCATCTAAAGCGGTTTGGATCGCCGATCGGTGGTCTGGTGAATGTAAATAAAGGCGCAGCAGTTGAGTTTCTGACTCGGCTAAGAGAGAGCGATCGCCGGGAGTTTGCCATTTTTGAGATCGACCGTGCCAGCGCTGTCCTTTGACTTGCATCCGCAAATTTTCTTCGAGTTGACGCAACAGCCGGGTATTGCCCTGACTCAGCAATTCAGCACAGTGATGAATGTAGTGAGTCCTGATGCTAGGATTTGGCAGATTTCCTAGTAACGCCACAATTTCAACTATCGATTGCTGAAATTGATCTGCTTGCTTTAGATCTCGACCCTCTAGGATTTGTTGAATTTGCCAGTTAATCCACAAAGGAGCTTGGTTCAGACAGGCTTTACACTCCTCTGGAGAAAGAGCAGCAAATCTCTCCTGACTCATCTGCAAGAAAGGTGACTGTCCAAAATGTACTGAGGAATCTACAAGAGCCTCGTACTCAGCAGGAGAGTGGTTCTGAAGAAATTCATCAGAGTCTTTGCCGAGCGGCAGATTTAGAACTCGTAACTGGATTACTCCACTGTATGCTAAGTCTTCGACCTCTTTAATCACTCTTGCAGCAGCCTTGACACCCGCCGAGTCAGCATCAAAGTTAAGCAAGATCTGTTTTGATTCGGTGTAGCGCAGTAGTAAGTTCACTTGAGCAACACTGAGAGCCGTTCCCAGAGAAGCAACTGAGTTTGTGATTCCAGCAGCATGAAGGGCGATCACATCAAAATATCCCTCAACGACAACAGCCTGATCTTTTTTGGCGATCGTCGCGCGGGCTTTATCCAACCCATACAGCGTTTTGCCTTTGTCAAACAGTTCTGTCTCCGGTGAGTTGAGATATTTGGGCTGTTCGTCGGTCAAAGTCCGGCCGCCAAATCCGATCACCCGCCCCTGCAAATCGTGAATCGGAATCATCAAACGGTTGCGAAAGCGATCGTAGTAGCCATCTCCCGTTTTGCGCGGCACAATCAAACCCGCCTGCTCAACCAGCGCCACCGGATAGTGTTTTTGCTCAACCAGATAGCCATACAGCGTTTCCCAGCCTGCCGGAGCAAAGCCGAGTTGAAACTGCTGAATCGTTTCTACACTGAGTTGACGATCGACCTTGAGATAAGCGATCGCCTCCTTGCCGTGGATTTGATGCAGCGCATGTTCATAAAACCGAGTCGTCAGCGCCAAAATCTCATAAAGCTGCTCTCTGACTGACAACTGACGCTGAAGTTCTTGTCGTTGTTCGGGTTCGAGCGTCTGGACGGGCACCTGATAGCGTTTTGCCAGATCAAACACCACTTCACTAAACGGCCGCTTGCCCAACTCCATGAGAAACTTAATCGCGTTGCCCCCCGCTCCACAGCTAAAGCAATAGTAAAACTGCTTACTCGGACTGACGCTAAAACTGGGCGACTTGTCATCATGAAACGGGCACAAACCGACAAAATCCTTACCCTGCTTTTTGAGGACAACTTGTTCGGAAACAATATCCACAATGTCGGCGCGTTGTTTGACTTGCTCGATCGTATCGGGGTGGAGGCGAGGAACGTTCATGGAGGGAGGAGGGAGGAGGACGGAGGACGGAGGACGGAGGACAGAGGAGGAATGAATTTAGTACATGTGTACTTTATATCGAATCGTGCTGATAGTCTGCCATAAAGGTAAGGGGTTTTTAGAGTTTCAATCACTTAATTTCACAAGATGGTCAACAATCATACGCGACTCCACGATCAGCTTCGGTTCATTGTTGAAATCGACAAGCTTAAACATGTTTTGCGGCAGACCAGTTTAATTGACAAGTCGAGACGAGAAAATGATGCCGAACATTCCTGGCACCTGGCGATGATGGCGATCGTGCTCTCTGAATATGCCGCTCAAACAGTCGATCTGGTGCGCGTTCTCAAAATGGTGCTGATTCACGATCTGGTGGAAATCGATGCGGGCGACACGTTTTGTTATGACGAACAAGGCACAGAAACGCAGGCAGATCGAGAACGTCAGGCCGCTGACAGAATCTTTGGTCTTCTCCCATTCGACCAAACCACAGAACTACGATCGCTCTGGGAAGAATTTGAAGCCAAACAAACCTCAGATGCCCAGTTTGCGGCAGCCCTTGATCGCATTCAGCCCGTGTTACACAACTACTACACTCAAGGCGGCACCTGGAAAAAAGCAGGCGTGACCATCGAGAAAGTGAGAAAAAGGATTGCGCCGATCGCCAAGGGTGCCCCGATTCTCGCCCAGTTTGTTGACGAATTGATTCAAGATGCGGTCGAAAAAGGATATCTAGCATCAGAAACTCCCGCCCAAAGTTCACCGATCACTTAAAAGCAATCTGAATTAAATGTTCAAACCCAGGATTAAACGTTAAAAAGGTGAGAAGCCTGAGACTTTTAGTTTTAAACTTCTAAACTTGGGCAGCGAATGAGATCGAGGGGAACCGCGCAGATGGGACGAATTTTTATTTCAGCCGGACATGGCGAACGGATCAACGGCGTTAACGAACCTGGAGCGATCGTCGCCGGAACCACCGAAGCCAGGGAAATGATCTTGACTCGTGATCTGGTCGTCGCTGCCTTGCGATCGCGCGGTGCCGAAGTGCTGGCTGTACCAGATGACCTCAGTTCTAGTGGCACGCTCACCTGGATCAATTCTCGCGATCGACCTGGAGACGTGGCCCTCGAAATTCGCGCCAATGCCTTCTCAAATCCCGCAGTACGCGGAGCGACGGTCTTCTATATCGCCAACAATGCCCAGCGCAAAAGTCACGCCGATCTGGTGTTGATGGCTCTGCTGCGGCGCGTTCCTCAACTTCCCAGTCGAGGCAGTCAACCCGATACCGCCAGTGGTCTGGGAAGTCTGGCCTTTTGTCGGCAACTGGTGCCTCCGTCTCTGTTGATGGAAGTCGGATTTTTGACCAATCCTGACGATCGCTTCATTCTCCAAAATCAACGTCAAAACCTCGCCGCCGGAATTGCAGACGGTCTGATCGCCTGGAGCCGCACCGTATCCGGACTGCCGCCAACGCCAACCCCGACCCCGACTCCCACTCCTGCAGTTTCTCCCCCAATCACCATCAACATCAATGGGCAAAGCTACGGAGAACAGGGCGTTTTGATCAACGGCAACGCTTTTATTCCGATCGACCTCGTAGACCGACTCGGCGTAGACCTCTCCAAAGCGCCTCAAGTGCGGCGGGTTAACGTTCGTAATATTGTGTTTGTCAAAGCGATCGAACTGCGCGAGTTCAATATTTCGGTCAACTGGGATACTCAGACACGAACGGTGTTTTTGCGATCGATTCTCAAAATTTGTGGAGGGTCACTCGATCGCATTATGGGGCCCGGCAGCACGACGGATGTGCAACTCACCATGTTTCTCAAAAGCAACCATGAAGCGGCCGTGACTCAGTTTCCTGACATTGCCAAACTCTACCGCGAAGAAGGCACCATTGAAGGAGTCAACTACGACATTGCTTTCTCGCAGATGTGTCTGGAAACCAACTTTTTGCGGTTTGGCGGCGAGATCAAACCAGCTCAAAACAACTTTGCGGGACTCGGAGATGTCGGCGGTACGGCCGCAGGGGCTTCGTTTCCTAGTGCCCGGATTGGGGTGAGAGCGCACATCCAACTGCTCAAGGCCTACGCCAGCACAGAGCCGCTCACTCAGGAAAGCGTCAATCCTCGATTTGGCTTTGTGACTCGTGGCGTGGCTCCTTTGGTCGAGTCTCTCAGTGGACGCTGGGCCGCCGATTTGCAGTATGGTGCCAAAATTACGGCGATCTTGAGACGACTGTACGAGTTTGCTCAAATTTTGTAAGCAGAAATCTTATCAGAAGCGCAATCATTCCTCCTTGGGCGGGGGTTCTGTACGGGGCAACTCCTCAGAGCCAAAGGTTTCGGGCCAGGGTCGAGTCATCGTACTCACATCGTCTTCAGTGACACTGGGCGGAAGTTCGATCGTTCCTCCAAAGGTCGAGGCGTTGGAGAGTTTCTTTAAGTCTTGAATGGCTTCGAGAGCAGATTGATAGCGATCGCGAAAGTCGTAGCGCACCATTTTTGACAGAATATTAGCCAATCCGCTACTGACTTGAGCCTTGTCCTGCCAGGTAATTTCTTTAGTGTCAGGGTCTTCTTTAAGCTGGCTGGGGGGCAGGCCCGTCAGCGCTTGAATGCCCATCATGCCGACTGCATAGACATCACTATTGGGTTGGGGTTTGCCTGCGCCCTGTTCGGGGGCCATGTAGCCTTGAGTGCCGATGCCGACGGTGAGATTGGTTTGGGTCTCTTCGCTGGCCAGCTTGTTGTATTGATCTTTGACCGCGCCAAAATCGATTAAGACTAGCTTGCCGTCCGATCGCTTAATAATATTGCTGGGCTTGACATCTCGATGAATGACGTTCTCTTCGTGGACAAAGTGCAAGATCTGCAAAATTTCTTTGAGCACATGGACGACTCTGGCTTCGGGTAACTGTCTCCCTAAGAAAAACTCTTCACTCAAGGGGCTTCCAGCAATGAATTCTTGGACTAGATAAAACTCTTGATCTTCTTCAAAATAAGCCAGCAGGCGAGGAATCTGATCGTGTTTTTTGCCCAGCCGTTCTAAAATTTCTGCCTCCCGCGCAAACATTCGACTGGCTAGCCTGAGATGGCTGGGGTGATTGCTCACAGGGTGCAGATGCTTGACGACGCATTCGGGGTCTTGAGGGCGCTGCAAATCTTTGGCAATATAGGTTTCACCAAATCCCCCTGATGCCAAAACTTTGTCGATTTTGTAGCGATTTTTTAGCGTCTTGTTGGCGATTTCTAGTTCCCGTTCTCGCAGCAAATCTTTGAGATCATCCTGCTCTTCGATAATTTCTTGAATCATCGGTGACCGAGAACGCCGCATCAAAGCTTGGCGAGTCCGTTGACTGTTGAGCCGATCGGTTGCCACACCCATTCCCAAATAAGACATCCCTACCAGCACGATCGCCCCCATCGGAATCGCCGTCGGCAAGATCACCAGACTGTTTGTAAACGCCACATAAGACAGACTGCCCCAGCTAAATGCGATCGCTCCCGCAGCCAACAGTCGAGCGATCGGATGGCGTGTCCGAGTTTGTACAAACGCAGCGCCCAAAACTATCACCAAAACCATCCCACCTGCGGCCACAGGATCAGGAAACGCTTGCCGAATAGATCGATTTTCGAGTAGGGTGGCGATCGCGTTGGCGTGAATTTCGACCCCCGACATATCAGAAAAGGGCGTATTGTGAATGTCGTTTAGCTGCGTTGTAGTCGGGCCAATCAGCACAATTTTGTCTTTGAAAATTTGCCCTTTTTTTAGATACTCACTCTCCCAGTTTTCGGGAGACAAGACATTCCAGAAAGAGATTGTTTCAAAGGTTTTAGCCCCTCCATAAAAGAAGATATTTTCGCCTTGAGGTGGCTCGTAGCTAATCTTGGCCGCCTGTAACGTTGCATCCGCAAAAGACGACAGTTTGGCATCTCGAACAATCTCCGCTTCCTCAGTCGGGAGCGTTGCCAAAAACTGATTGCCCAGGCGATGCATTCGACCATTGAGTTCAACTAAGAAATTAGTGGTGCCGATCGCGGCTCGCTCCGTCCGAAATGGGCAGTAGGGTAGCGAAACGTTGGCTTGTTCTCCCTGACGCACATTTTCATTGTTAAATTTGGCAGCGAGAGAGATCCGTCCGTCATAGCGTTTGAGAACGGTTTGTAGCTGGCGATCATCCTCTGAAATGTCTCGCTGCTCACCGGGTACACAGCCTAACTGCGTCTGATCGGTCGATCCATAGCTGCTGGGCAAATCCCAGATCACATCGACACCGACCGCTTTGGCCCCCGCTTTCATCACTTTATCGATCGTCTGAGCATAAACCGCCCGTCTGAGTGGCCAGTTAGACAACTGTAAAAGGGATTCTTCGTCGATCGCCAGAATGATCACTTCACTCGGAGGCGCAACCGTCCCGCGCACTCGTACTAACAAGCTTTGGGCTTCTCGTTCGAGAGACTGCACCGAGGGTAGATTGGCCGCTGTAACGGTGGCCGCCACAATTGCCCAAACGCCTGTCAGCAGATGTCCAACGTGCTTAATAGAGAGGAACGATCGCGCCTGTTCGGGTCGGGTTGGCTGACTAGGAGAGGGGCGAGTAGTCCGGGCGGCGGGAGAATTTTCATTAACCGGGGAACTCTGGGTGTCAGGTAAGGCCTCGGTCGGCGGCGATGAATCGTGGGGACGAAAGGACGGATTGGGGGGCGGGGTGGACGGATCTCTGGCCATAGTCTGTCTCAGAAGGCGTTTAGGTCTGTTCGATCGGTCTGCACCCATTACGGAGAAGGCTTTCTACAGCCACCATTCCCCTTCCATAAGATAGTACTCTTTATGCCAAAAAGCGATATTTTACTCTACTCAAACCCAGCGATCCCTACCCAGGGGATGATAACCAGTTCTTATCGATTGTGGAGCGAGAGTGAGCCTGTTCCTTAAGGCAGCTTTGCGATCGATCTTGCAGCACATCTCATTCGATTGTTGTAAACTTTTGTAATAATTAGAGGTGTCATAAATCTGTCTTATTGATGAGGAATCTCATCGATCGCTCAGAGTTCACTTTATACAGATTCCTCAAATTGACGAGATCAAATGTCGTTCTAGATATTAGGAGAGTTACCAAAAAGTTGTTGTTTTAAGTGGATAAAAATCCTACTTAGAGTAGTTTTCTACTACATAACCTCTATCTTCAGAGAGATATCTGATAATCACTTCTAAGAATTAAGTGTTGCATGAAAGTTGTCTCGACTTATGGAACAACTTTAGGTCAAGGTTTATCAACAGTTGTCAAAGGATTAATCTCAGCGACGTGATTTTCAGCGATTGACTGGTTTTACATTGCTAGAATTAATTATTCCAATTTTTCTACAATTTTTAGGTCTAAACTTTCTATGCATTATTCAATGAATCGTCTCTCTATATTTGTAGACGGCAACAATATGTTCTACGCTCAACAAAAAAATGGCTGGTTCTTTGATCCCAAGCGAGTCCTAGAGCATTTTATTAGCGAACCAGATGTTGAGTTAGTCAACGCTTTTTGGTACACCGGGCTAAAAGATCCCCAAGATCAACGCGGATTTCGGGACGCATTAATCAGTTTGGGCTACACCGTTCGTACCAAAATTCTCAAAGAATATTATGACGATACATCGGGTCGCTACTCCCAAAAAGCGAATTTAGATATTGAAATTGTTGTCGATATGTTTAACACCGTTGACCAGTACGATCGCGTAATTTTGTTTAGTGGAGATGGCGATTTTGAGCGAGCGATCGAGTTTCTTCGATGCAAAAGTACGCACATTACAGTCGTTTCTACAGAGGGAATGATTGCCAGAGAATTACGCAATGCTACTGACCGCTACATCGATTTAAATGACATTCGGGGGCACATTGAGAAAGCCGATTACTGAAAGCAACCTTCCCCTGATGCTGAGGTGTCAGGCGTTGTGAATAAGCGCCCGATCGTTCGAGTCCAACCTAAGTAGATTTGGTTTGCGACTATTGCTAAACATCTTGGAAAACAGCAAGATATGGGGCGTAAGAAAAAGCTCGATTACGCTTTTGTCCAGTGATTTCTTTTAGAAGACCAATCTCGCTAAGATCCTTGATCAAAGTGTTGGCATTGGGATAGGACAGCCCCGTGATTAACTCAGCATGTTCAACAGTAAAAATGGGCTTGAAATAAAGGCTCTCAAGTAGCGCGATCGCATTACCGGATCGTCGCCCCATTACGCTGAGTACCAATTGGCGATGTTCTTCTTTCAGGTTGACTATTTTGCGGGCGGTTGCAGCGGCTTCCTGGGCTACTTCGTAAACCCCACGCAAAAAAAATTTTAGCCAGCCTTCCCAGTTGCCGCTATCCCTGACAGCCTGAAGGCGATCGTAGTATTCGGCCCGATATTTCTTGAAATAGTGAGAAATGTAGAGGAGCGGTCGTTGTAATGTGTTTTGTTCACACAATAGAAACGTGATAAGTAATCGCCCTGTTCTTCCATTACCGTCCAAAAAAGGGTGAATTGTTTCAAATTGAGCATGAGCCAGACCCACTTTAATTAAGGTAGGCATCGGTTGTGGGCTATGCAAAAACTTCTCCAGATTATCCAGAGATTGAAGCATTTCATACGGTGGAGGAGGAATATAAGTCGCCTTCTCTAATGCACATCCTCCTGCACCAATCCAATTTTGGGTGCGACGAAACTCTCCTGGTTCGCGTTCGTCCCCTCTGACCCCTTGCATCAACTCTTTGTGAATTTCTCGAATCAGTCGCAACGATACAGGCAAACTCTTGAGTCGTTCAAGACCATAGTTGATTGCAGCAATATAGTTGACAACCTCAGCCACTTCTTGAGGATTATCTGGTTCTAAAGCTTGAGATTCAAACTCCAGGACATCTATCAAAGAGGCTTGGGTGCCTTCAATTTGACTCGATAGAACGGCTTCTTTACGAACGTACATAAACACAAACAGATCTGGATTAGGAAGTGCATCGGTTGCTCCGTCTAACCGCCCCAACGCACGATCTGCCTGGGACAAGAGGTTCCACATTTCCTGATCCATAGTGACTTCAGGAATGGGCGGTAGTGGGTTAGGGATGAAAGCCTTGTATCCTCTCATCTGTTCCACATATTGACCCGCTCTAATCCCTCTGACCATTGTTATCGGTTCCGCTAATACTGAATTGTTTGCAACACTATATTATCAAGATCGACCTCTTTTCGTTAATAAGCCCCGTTAACGAGTTGATCTGTGAGAAGCCATAAAAGAATTTTTACGCTGCGTCCAAGGTCTTGAAAGGCACCCTGATATTGCGTCAAAGCCAATCGTTCGGGGATATCGGGTTCAGTCTGAACGTTTACTCAGAGAGAATCATTGAGATAATCGCATCTGTCTCCTCTTCAACAATTCCAAAGCTGACGGTTTAATGTCAAAAGGTGGGTACTAGAATAGGTGGAATGGCGCAACTGCCACAAAATTCTTACTACCAAACTTATTCGATCTATGAACGTTCCATCTCCAGACCGGATCATCATTTTCGATACCACTTTGCGCGACGGTGAACAGTGCCCTGGCGCAACGCTCAATGTGGATGAAAAGCTGGCGATCGCTCGGCAACTGGCGCGACTTGGAGTGGACGTGATCGAAGCGGGGTTTGCCTATGCCAGCCCTGGAGATTTTGAAGCCGTCGAACGGATCGCCCAAACCGTCGGGACTGAGGACGGGCCGATCATTTGCAGTTTGGCACGCGCAATTCCCGCTGACATCAAAGCGGCTGCCGAAGCGCTCAAACCCGCCGCCCATCCGCGAATTCACACCTTTATTTCCACCTCAGACATTCATCTGGAATATCAGTTGAAAAAGTCTCGATCGCAAGTGCTAGAAATCGCCGAAGAAATGGTCGCTTATGCCAAATCTTTTGTCGATGATGTTGAGTTTTCACCGATGGATGCAGCGCGATCTGATCCTCAGTTTCTCTATCAAGTGTTGGAGCGGGCGATCGCCGTTGGGGCCAAAACAATCAACATTCCCGATACGGTTGGCTACATGACTCCGAGTGAGTTTGGCGACATGATTCGCGGCATTCGTGAAAACGTTCCCAATGTCGATCAGGCGATCATTTCCGTTCACGGTCACAACGATTTGGGGTTAGCAGTGGCCTGTTTCTTAGAAGCGGTCAAAAACGGCGCGAGACAGTTGGAATGCACGATCAACGGTATTGGCGAACGAGCCGGAAACGCTGCTCTCGAAGAATTGGTGATGGCGCTGCATGTTCGTCGTCAATACTTCAATCCGTTTTTGGGCCGTCCGGTTGAGTCCGAAGCGCCTCTGACCAACATCAACACCCAGGAGATCTACAAAACGTCGCGGCTGGTGTCCAATCTGACTGGAATGCTGGTGCAGCCCAACAAAGCGATCGTCGGTGCCAACGCCTTCGCGCACGAGTCGGGCATTCATCAGGATGGAATGCTCAAAAACAAGCAAACCTACGAGATTATGGATGCTCAGTCGATCGGCTTGACGAGCAATCAGATTATCTTGGGCAAGCACTCTGGGCGCAACGCTTTCCGCACTCGGCTTAAGGAATTGGGCTTTGATTTGTCTGACAACGAGTTAAATAAAGCCTTTTTGCGCTTTAAAGAACTGGCCGACAAGAAAAAAGAAGTCACCGATTGGGATCTGGAATCGATCGCCAACGACGAAGTTCAACAAGTTCCCGAACTGTTCAAATTGGAAATGGTGCAGGTGTCTTGTGGCGATCGCGCCTTTCCGACGGCAACGGTGAGTCTGCGAACGCCTGAAGGCGAAGAACTGATCGATGCTGCTACGGGAACCGGGCCCGTGGATGCCGTTTATAAAGCGATCAATCGGGTGATCAATGTGCCCAATCAGTTGATTGAATTTTCGGTGCAGTCTGTCACAGCAGGCATTGATGCGATCGGAGAGGTGACAATTCGGATTAAGTATGGCGATCGCATTTTCTCAGGTCACGCTGGAAACACAGACATTATCGTTGCCTCTGCTCAGGCTTACGTGAACGCGCTAAACCGCCTTTATGCCGCTCTACAACAGGTCGAAAGTGAACCAGAAGCGGTCTCTGCTCAGGGACGAGTCTAACTTAGGAGATTTCCAAGAAAAACTGGCGTTGCTGAATCCGAATAGGAATCTATCTGTCGAAGCTGAATCCTCTTGCCCCCAAAATTTGGGGATTTAGAGAGCGTTTCAGGATAGGTGAATTCTTTAGCGGAAACCTCCTTGATCTCAGCGACCCGACCCCCAAGAGGTCACGCTTGCAATTGCAGCGCGATGGTCGGGTTCGCTGCGGTGCAGGGTTAGGTGTTGACTTTGGGCTTGCCCGCTGCAAGTGCCTGCACATCATGAGTGGTGAGGGGATTGCCGCCCACTCCCCAGTCGCCGCTCTTCACCTCTTCGATTACTACCCACGTCACGGGGCGCAGGTTCTCACCTTCGATCGACACCATCGTGTCAGTCAATTTGCGGATCATGTCCTGTTTTTGCGCTGACGTAAAAACGCCTTCGAGCAGTTTCACATTCACTAAAGGCATAGCTTTTCTCCAATCTGTAAGTTTAAACTGTTGTAAAGAGCAGTATATAAAAACGACCGTTCGTTCTTTTACTTGTCTCGATTATGACGACCGTTCGTGCTATTGTCAATGTACGAATGTTACTTTATGTTATGAGCGTTAATTCGTTATCCACTATCAGTTCAGAAGGCAGTTCAGAAGGCAATCAACCTACTCGATCGAAGGGGCAGTCCAGTCGCGCCACTATTCTGCTCACGGCGGCCAGGCTGACAACCACGAAGGGACTGACTGGCTTATCACTTGGAGACCTGGCTACCGAAATTGGGATGAGCAAAAGTGGACTCTACGCGCACTTCAAATCCAAGGAAGAATTGGAGTTGGCGACGATCGAAACGGCAGCCAGGATTTTTGAGCGTGACGTGCTTCAGCCTGCAAAGAAGGCGCAAGCCGGAACTGAGCGGCTCAAGACATTAGCGAGTTCGTTTCTTTCCCATCTCGAACGCAGGGTTTTTCCGGGTGGATGTTTTTTTGCCTCAGTTGCTGCGGAACTTGGCACCCGTCCTGGTGTGGCGCGCGATCGCGTCGTTGAGGTATTGGGCAATTGGCTAGCCTTATTGAGGCAGTGCATTCTTGAGGCGCAGGACTTGGGAGAGATAGATCCCAACACGGACGTTGATCAGGCGGTTTTTGAAATCGAGTCCATGCTTTTGGCTGGGAATTTTCTTTTTGTTATGATGAACGACCCGATTCATCTGACCCAGGCACACAGAGGAGTGGAAAATGTATTAGCTCGACTCAGGGTGAGTGCGGAGCCGAAGAAAAAGCGATCGGTGCGTAAGATGCCATGATTTTGCCCGGATGCAACTGAGGTTATAGGTCATTCGTCATGGGGAAAAATCTGGTAGCCCTTCCTTGCGAAACATCACAGGCTTGATGATATCAATGATATTTTGTGGGGTGGATATTCAACTGTCTGCCCTTTATTTTTTTAAAGCTTATGCAAGACGATGTTTTACGCAAAGAGCAGGACTTTCATGACCAGTGGGCCAGCACGATCGAGGTAGATGGCATTCGAGTCGCTGATTACTTTGAGGCTTGTACGGCTCCCGAAAATCGCTTTATTCTCCGACAGCTTGGCGATGTGCGCGGCAAATATTTACTCGATTTGGGCTGTGGCGCGGGTGAAAACAGCGTCTACTTTGCAAAACTGGGCGCAAACTGTGTGGCAACTGACTATTCTCCTGGGATGGTGGAGGTTGCCTTAAAGCTGGCTGAAGCTAATCACGTCAAGGTCGAGGGACGAACGATTAATGCAATGGCGATCGACTTTCCTGACAACACGTTTGATATTATTTACGCCTCCAATCTGCTGCACCACATTCCCGATCCGCGTCTGACTCTCAAAGAAATGCACCGCGTTCTCAAGCCAGGGGGCAAAGCCTGTTTTTGGGACCCGCTCAAGCACAATCCCGTAATCAACGTCTATCGACGCATCGCCACCAAAGTCAGAACCGAGGACGAAACGCCCCTGGATATCGATCTGGTCAACTACATTCGATCGCTCTACTCTCAAACCAACTATGACACTTTTTGGATCGCGACGCTGTGGATTTTCTTGCAGTTCTATCTGATCGAGAAAGTCAATCCCAATGAGGAGCGCTACTGGAAAAAAATCATCGTCGAACAAAAGCGCCTGGAGAAAACCTATCTGAGATTAGAAAAGCTCGATCGATCGCTCAAAAAGCTGCCCCTGGTCAAACGGTTTGCCTGGAATCTGGCCGTCGTCGCCACCAAATAAGCCACGGATCAGGGAAGTCACACACAAAATATCGGTAAAATCAATCCACCCCTGATTTGCTGCCGCTATGCGTCGAACTTCTCAATTTTGGCGATCGCTCTCCCTTTATGCGGTGTTGGGGGCGATCGCGCTGGTGATGCTCATTCCCCTGATCTGGCTGGTCAGTACGTCGCTCAAGTCTCCGAGTGAGAATATCTTTCAGTTTCCGCCTCAGTTGATTCCCAGTCAGCCAACGTTTGAGAATTTTGTGACGGTTTGGCAGAGTAATCCGTTTGGGCAATATTTGTTTAACAGTACGTTCGTCTCTGTGTTGACGGTGGTGTTAAATTTGCTGTTCTGTTCGCTGGCTGCTTATCCGTTGGCGAGATTAACGTTTCGAGGTCGAGAAGTTATCTTTAGTTTGATTGTTTCTACGATTTTGATTCCATTCCAAATTGTGATGATTCCCCTATATGTATTGGCAGTACAGTTAGGGTTGAGAAATACGTATCTGGGCGTGATCTTTCCAGCGATCGCTTCAGCATTTGGCATCTTTCTGCTTAGACAGGCCTTTCAGGGGGTGCCCAAAGAACTTGAAGAAGCGGCTCGAATGGATGGCTGCACCGAGTTGGGGATATGGTGGCATGTGATGATTCCTTCAATTCGTCCGGCTTTGGTAACGCTGGCAATCTTTGTCTTTATCGGTTCCTGGAGCGACTTTTTGTGGCCGTTGATCGTGCTGGATCGTCCCGAACTTTACACCCTGCCGTTGGGCGTTGCTAACCTGGCAGGAACCTTCACCCTCGATTGGCGACTAATTGCAGCCGGGTCGGTGATCTCGATCGCCCCCATTCTTCTATTCTTTCTCGTCGCCCAACACTACATCGTCCCCACCGAATCAGGCAGCGGCGTAAAAGGCTAATCACGTTCTCATCGAGACTCTATGAACTCACCCATTCAACTCTTGCTGGCGATCGGTCTGATCGTGGCGGCGATCGCCCTTTCTATGTGGCAAAAACTCGGACTCGAAGGCAACTTGATTGTGGCAACAGGTCGCACGATCGCTCAACTCGTCGTGGTCGGCTACTTGATCGCGGTCGTGTTTGCGCTCAATAGTCCCTGGGCTGTTTTGGTGTTTTTGCTGGCGATGGGTGTAGTGGTCACGATCGTCACTCGCAATCGGATCAGCCCAAAGATTCCGCAGTTGGTGCCGTTAATCGGGGGGTCGCTGTTGGTGAGTGTGGCTCTGACAGTGGGATACGCCAACTTTTTGATTGTGCAGCCCGAAGTCTGGTATGCGCCCCAGGTGATTATTCCGCTAACTGGGATTATTTTGGGCAATGCGATGAATGGAGCGGCGATCGCGGGAGAACGACTCGTCAATACCTTAAATTCCAGCAAGCTAGAAATTGAGACTCACTTAAGTTTGGGAGCGACTCCTCAGCAAGCAGTTTCTCACTATCGTCGAGAGGCGATTCGATCGGGCGTGTTGCCGACTCTGAATTCGATGGCGAGCGTCGGCCTCGCAACGGTTCCTGATCTCATTTCTGGACAGCTATTGGGAGGCTCAGACCCGATTCAAGCGACGGCTTATCAGGTTTTGATTCTATTCATGTTGGCGTTCTCAACCCTATTAACTACGGTTTTGATTACTCAAGGGCTATGTCGGCAATTTTTTAATCAGGCGGCGCAGTTGGTTTTGTGGTGATGCCATTCTCAGACAGCGTAAAACAAAGGCCTGATTGAACGTCAATCCGATAAATTTTCCCCCTCGTTTACAGACTCGTATTGTCTCTAAATTCTCTGTAGATAGAGGACTTCACACCAAAAGTCTTATCTGGAAGTTTCCCAGAATTGGCAGCTTGGCGGGCAGAAGCGCAAAACACCAAAGCGACTAACTTTGTCAAACTCACGGATCGCAACTCAGACAATCCCTTTCTCAAGAGGAATGGATTAGACTCTCTTTGTATACGACAATAAATTCACTTACTGTTCTAATTCGCCCTTGAATCCTCATCTCAGGCGTTCGATTCCCTCAATCTTTAAAGGCATCGCTCTGTTTACGCCCGGTGGAGATTTGGTGTACTGCATTGACCCCGGCAAACAAGGACGATGGCACCTGAACCTGTGTGCAGCACTTCAAGAAATTTTGGAACTATCAGAACCGCCTCACTTTCTGGTTCCTTGTTACACCGCGACCCTCGATCGCTGGTTTGACTCCAAATCTCAGCAGGTGAGAACCTTTGCCGAAGCCTATCCCGCTGTCTTTCGCTATCGAGCGCTGTTGAACGCTGTCTTTGAAGCCGAGCAGGTCAATTGGCAAACCGCTCCCCTCCCCGAAGGACTGTGTGAGCCAGCTTTACTCGCTACTTATCGCCATCAGTTTCCTCAACTTTGGGAAAGTCACGATCTGGTTGTCCGGCTCGAAGGGCACCCCTCGACTCAGGTTGACCAAAGTCCTCACTCGTCTGGGTTGTTTCCACCGCCTTATACTCAGGGCTATGTTTTACGCTTGTTTGTGTCGGGCTACAGTCCCGCGACGCAGCGAATTCTCCAAAGCCTGCACCAATTGCTTGAAGAATCCCTCGGCTCTCCTTATACACTGAAGGTAATCGACATCTTCAGACACCCCGAACAGGCCGAAGCGGATCAGGTTTCGGCTACACCCACTTTGGTGAAGGTCTATCCTCGGCCGGTGCGGCGGATTGTGGGCGATTTGGATGATGTCGATCGCGTTCTCCGCATGTTGGGAGCGCCGGGAGAGAGATGAGGGATGAAGGATGAGGGATGAGGGATGAAGGACTTGGTTGAAGGGATTTTGGAGCGGGCGTTGGCGGGGGCAGATCTCTCGGTTGAGGAAGGAGTGACGCTCTTGAGGCAGACAGAGACGGGGGCGATCGAACAAATTCGTCAAACGGCCGATCGACTTAGACAGCAGCAATCTGGCGAAACCGTGACCTATGTGGTCAATCGGAATATCAACTTCACGAATATCTGTGAGCAACATTGCAGTTTTTGTGCGTTTCGGCGAGACAGCGGCGATGAAGGGGCATATTGGCTCGATTGGGCACAGATTTTAGAAAAGGCAACGGATGGCGTGAGGCGAGGCGCGACAGAAATCTGTATGCAGGGCGGCTTAAATCCGCAGGCAACGCTAAACGAAACTATGCTGCCTTATTATCTGAAACTGATCGAGACGATCAAAAGCGAATTTCCGACGCTGCATCTCCACGCCTTCTCGCCTCAAGAAGTGCAGTTTATCGCGAGAGAAGATGGGCTGACTTATGCAGAAGTGATCGCAGCGCTCCGAGATGCAGGCGTTGGCTCGATGCCCGGAACGGCGGCCGAAGTTCTCGACGATCAGGTGAGAAAGGTACTTTGCCCCGAAAAGATCGATAGCGAAACCTGGCTCGAAGTCGTCAGCACCACCCATCAGCAAGGGTTGCCCACTACCAGCACGATGCTTTCGGGACACATTGAAACGCCAGAGCAGCAGATCCGACACTTTGAACAACTGCGATCGCTCCAACAGTCTGCCAAATCTCACGGCTACACGGGCATTACCGAATTCATTCTGCTGCCCTTTGTCGGTCAAGAAGCGCCCAAACCGCTCCGTCGTCGAGTCGGACGCGATCAGCCCGTTCTCTCAGATGCGCTGTTACTCACGGCCGTCGCCCGGATTTTTCTAGGTCACTGGATTCCCAACCATCAGCCAAGCTGGGTCAAACTGGGACTGCCAGGGGCGATCGAAGCGCTCAAATGGGGCTGCAATGACATCGGCGGCACTCTGATGGAGGAGCATATCACCACAATGGCAGGCGCAAAAGGCGGCACCTGTATGGAAGTCGAAGATTTGAAGCAAGCGATCGCCAGTCTCGATCGGCCTTCTCAACAACGGGACACGCTTTATCAGGCGATCGGCTGATAGTCCGATCAGCGCTTTGTTATGCCGCAAGTCTTCAGCGGAGGTGTGCATACAGGCGCTATTTGTCTGAGTTCAGCATTACAGAATGAGATTGGTTAGGCAGATTTGTTATAATTGCTGCTTAAGAATAGGAGTACTGATCTGTTTTTGGCACACCTGCCGCTTATATTTATTAGATGGCGTATAATTACTCAAGGTTAGATGAAGAGAACCTTAAATGGTTCCCAAAAGATAATTCGTGTGCAACTTTACGTACGATAAAGGTTTCGCGCGGTCAGATACGAGGGCTTAGAAAGGTCACTATCAATTTTTGCTATCCCATTACAGCCATAGCTGGACGCAATGGCTCCTGTAAAACTACAGTCCTTGCCCTATCAGCATGTGCCTTTCACAACAGACCTAATGGCTTTAAACTATCTGGGAGAAAACAACCTTACTACACTTTTTCGGATTTCTTTATCCAGACTAAAGAAGAAGTAGCATTAGGCAACATACGTGTTGAATGTGAAATTCTTTACGACAAATGGAAGGGTGATGAACCTGGAGCAGGTTGGCAACATCGCATCAAAAAGTTAGGGGGTCGCTGGAATAACTATGATTCCAGAGTTGTTCGTACAGTTGTATTTCTTGGCGTTGAACGAATTGTTCCACACTCTGAAAGAAGCGTTTCTAAAAGCTATCGAGGTAGATTTAAGCTAGGAACTGATCATGGCTGGGAGGATAATGTTCGTGAGATCGTAGGCAGAATTCTCGGTACTGACTATACCAGCTTTAGTTATAGACGACACTCAAAATATCGTTTGCCCATCGTAGCTAAAAGAGACCAAAAGCTCTATTCTGGCTTCAATATGGGGGCAGGAGAGCACTCCTTGTTTGAATTATTTGCAATTATTAATGAGTGCCCAAATGGCTCTCTCATTTTGATTGATGAAATAGAGCTAGGTCTTCACGAAAAAGCTCAAGAAAATTTAATCAAAGAACTAAAAGAAATTTGTAAAAAGCGTAAATTTCAAATTATTTGTACTACTCATTCTTCTCGTATTCTGGAATGTTTGCCTCCAGAAGGCAGAATTTTTCTCGAACGTACTGGGACTGAGACTGACATTATCCCTGGAATTTCTCCAGCTTATGCAACTGGTAAACTTTCGGGTCGATCAAACGTTGAGTTAGACATTTTAGTAGAAGATGAAGCAGCAAAATTAATATTAGAAACAGTTTTAGATAAAGAACTTCGGTTACGCACAAAAGTTTTGCCTATTGGGTCAGCCGCAGCAGTTATGAGGCATGTTGCGGCAAGATATAAAGAAGCCAGACATAAAAAAGATGGCACGGTGGAAGTCCTTGTATTCCTTGATGGTGACAAGTCGTCGAAGAAGACTGAGCAAATTAACCAGTTTATAAAAGCTGTTGAGAACCCGACAGAACAGCAAGAAGCCAAAGACTGGATAGACAAACGTTTACTATTTCTACCAGGTAGCAACTGGCCAGAGTCGTGGATTGTAGCACCTATCAACAGACAACCTTTTTATGAAAGATTTGGGCGAGACTTGCAAATGTCAGAAGCAGAAGTCGATGAGATGTTAGATTCAGCATCTAGGGCTGGTAAGCATAATGAGTTTTATGAGGCTGCAACAATATTGACTCTTGATAAAACGGTTGTAGCAAGTTATCTAATCAAGAGTGCATTTGAGTCTGCTCCAGAGGAATCACAGAAAATTATTGATGTTGTTCGAGGATTTCTTTGATATGCGATATGGGTTGCAGTTACGGCATAACAACCCGGTTGGAGTGGACTGTCGAGAGATCTCGGTGGTGATGCAAAAGTTAATCGCAGCCCCGCTCAACCGGAACGTTATGCAACCTGAGCGTTTGGCGACTCGACGGAAGAAGAAAGCGATGAGTCAGGAACCTGAAGCAACTCTCAATGATGAGATGAGACCGGAATATGACTTTGCAGGTGGTGTTCGCGGTAAGTATTATGAAGCGTACAAACAATCCATTAATGTTGTAGTGCTTGACCCAGACGTGGCGGAAGTCTTTCGAGATTCGGCTTCTGTGAATGAGGCGTTAAGGGTGCTTACGAAAATTGCAAAATCAACGGTGGTTTAGCGATCGCCATACACCAGCAAACTGAGATAACTCACAAATCCTATGAGTAATTCCCAATAGAGGAAACTGAGGCAGCGATCGGATTATCAGTAGCAGAGTTGAAAAGCCAACTTGATGAGTCACTTAAGCAATTATCACCAGAGCGATTACAGGTGCTTGCTGATTTTGCGGCTTACCTGGCAAACGCCGAAAGCGAAGCTGCAACTCAAGAACTATTGGCAATTCCTGGATTACTAGAGCGAGTTAAGCAAAACCAGGCAACCCCAGAAACCCTTTACACCTCCTGGAAAACCCTTCGCTCCGATGTATGAAGTTCTTCTGCATCCGAACGTCTAAGGAGTTGATGCGATCGCCCTCGCCCACAAAGAAAACGATCGCCTTTTTTCAATTACCTCAACTTGCTGTCTCAGGAGTCGCAATCATCGCCATTTCTACCTTGTCTTCAGCAGGGCTTTCCACCTTGACTTGCACACCAGGGCCAAAGAAAGTTGTCAATTTAGCTTGCTTTTCTTGCCAGGTCTCAAACGGAATCAGCGGCGAATCAAACTCCAAAACCAGCGCATACGCCCCATCCAGGCTCTCTTCCCGAATCCCCTTCAAAACAGGGCGCTCCTGATCAGTCGGACTCAAACCCAAATGACCCAGTGCCAGATCCAAATGCGCCTCCTGCCCATAGCGAAACCGAGTCACATCCTTAAAAATTTGCTTTTGGGTAGGCGTGGCCTGCTGAGTTTGTAGCGCCTTGACCTCTGGAGAAGTCGGCTTAGTGACCGGGACTGGCTCCAACTCAGAAGCCTTGAGCGCCAAACCTCCCAGCAACAAAGGAATGCCGTAGAAAAAACCCGCAAGATTGAGGGTAGCATAGTCCAAAAAGTAGGCGGTAAAGCCCACGATCGTGATCACACCACCCACAGACAAGCCCAAGACTGCTAGAGAAATTCGACGGAACATAGGGATAATCTTCTGAATTTAGAACGCTCTCAGATTTAATTATCCCTGTTTCGGGGGCAAGTATTGGCGATAGTTAAGTGATTGCTCCATTTCTCAGACTTCTCACTCCAAATATCGCAGGCACCGCCACTTTTTTCACCCACTCGCACAAAACGGAAGCAACGCTTCGAGACATCCGCAAGGAGGCACTCAACTTCCCCAATGGGGTATCAAAGGTGACTATGATAGACGAAGAAATTTCGGTATCATCATTGACTCATCTCTAGCCTGGAGCATCTCCCGTGTTGAATAACGAAGGTCATCGGGTTCCCGCCAAAAATTCGGTGTCTGACCAGATCAAGTCGCTTAGAAAAGAAGACGAAACGCTGTACAACATTCTGGCTGTGGACGTTTGGGCATTGGCGAAGACGATGGAAGAGTTTCACCCTGGCTTTTGGGCGGCCTTCATGAAAAATCGCGAAAAGGCCCTCAAACGCTTTATCGGTGAGGTCGTCAAAACCAAACCCTCTGATATTCGTCGTCCCCCCTTCTTGAGATGAAAATCTGAACGGGACATTTCCAAGAGAGACTTTACCCTCTACCCCAACGCTAGATTCCAAAATTAAAGTCCCCCAGAATTGGGGGATTTAGGGGGCGAAAGAATCATCAACACTCACAGAGTCATTCAATCAGCTCAAACTTCTTCACTTCTAAAACTGGGCCGATCATCGCGATCGTCATTACATCCTCCCGAATGTCTCCCTCAACCTTCACCTTTAGACCCGCCTTTTGAATGTCCTTGGGCGGCTTGTGTAGTTCGTAGGTTTGCCCTTCTTCAGCATCGATCGCCCAGGTGCCTGTACCAAATCCTTTGCGATCGATGGTGCCTTTGATGGTGATGCTCATGAAAATCTCTCCGCTGGTTTACTGGCAAGACGGGCTAATCCAAAACATAACAGAGCATTGACGACCAGAAACAGACGAGCGATCGGCCCATCTCCCAGCCACAGCAATTGAGGATCGATCGCCGCACTCACCGCAAGACAAGCAGAAACGCCCAACGTGGAGCCGATCGCAAACCATTTCCACTGGGCATGACCCAAGAGCAAAACCACCAGACCTAAAGGAATCAGCACACTCGCGGTAATCGGGTTCAATACACCACTACCCTGAACTGCGCTCCCCAATTCCGGTAGAGAGCTACCGAGAATCCGCATCGGAAATTGAGGCGCGTCGAACAGGTAAAAGCCTTTGAGAAAGAACAGCCCCGAACTTCCAGCCACCAGCCCACTCGCCATCGACCAACTCCAGGTAAACGGAAAGTAGTTTCTCAAAAAGAACGCCAGCAGATAAGACCCCAACATCATGAGAACTTTGGGCCCTAGCGCGATCACGCCGCCATCGATCCAAAACCGAGGGTTGAGATAACCATTGTCCCGCAGCCACCGGAAGAAATCATTGAAGGTAATTTTGCCTTTGAGGGCCAGCTTCACCGCCGCCGCCGCGTCTAACTTGCCTGCTCCAAAGTGGTTTAATTCGTCATCCTGTACCTTTCTGGCTGACTGAATTAGAACCTCTGCAACCTCATCTGCATCTTTGACTCCGGCTGCTTTGACCAGAGCCGCAACGCCAGCGACGTGAGGAGCCGCCATGCTCGTCCCTTGATAAGCCGCAAAGATAGATTCTCCGGTGGAAGGGTCGATCGTATTCTGCAAAATTCCACCCGCTTCATTCTCCCCAGCCGTAGAGCCACCCGGAGCAGAAATATTCACCCCTGCGCCAAAGTTAGAATAGGGAGCCTTTTGTCCTGATGCATCCAGCGCAGCTACGCCGATCACATGGGGATAGCGGGCTGGATAAGAGGCAGAATTTTGAGCAGCATTGCCAGCCGCCCCAATGATCACCACGCCTTTTTTGTGGGCATAGTCGATCGCTTCCTGCATCACCAAACTTTCTCCGCCACCGCCCAAACTCATGTTGACCACATCAGCCCCATGATCGGCCGCAAACCTGATCGCTTCGGCAATGTCTGCAACCGTCCCGCCGCCCCCTGCACTCAAAACTTTCAGTGGCATCAACGTCGCTTCGTAAGCAATTCCCGCAACGCCAAATCCATTGTTGGTCGATTGAGCGATCGTCCCCGCTACATGAGTGCCATGTCCATTGTCATCGCTGGCATCCGTTTGGTCGTTGACAAAATCGTATCCTTCCGCAAACCTGGTCTCCTTGAGATCGGGCACTTGAGAAATGCCAGTATCAATCACCGCAACCGTCGCCCCACTGCCCTTGGTTTCTTGCCAACTGGTTTCAACTCCCAGGCTGTGCAAATTCCACTGTTGGCTGTAGAGCGGATCGTTAGGTGCCTGAGTGGTCGGTTGAATCGGTTGAAAATTTTTGCCGACTTTCTCAAAGTTTTTCGGCTCAGGAATGCTGTAGACGTAATCTGGCTCAATATATTCAGTGTACTTGGCAACTTTAGAGCGCTTTAGAGCATTGAGCAGCTTCTGGTCGCCCTTGACCGTGTAGAGGTGATCAGCTTCTGAGAATTGACTATTCAGACTGGGCTGAACGTTGAACTGTTGAGTGATCGCCTGGATCTGATTTTCGATCTGCGCTGACCCCACTTCTTCTCGAAAGTCCAGAACGATCCGATCGTAGGTTCCTTGTGCAGCCAATCCTTGAAACGTGGCGATCGACCAACCCAATCCCACAAAAAACGACAAGCCCAAAATGAGTAGCTTTCTCATGACACCTATCTGTGGTCGTGTTTGATCAAAGATAGCTCAGAGGAGAGAGTTTTGAGTTAAGAGGTTAGATAAATCGAGGGATGCAGAGGGGACGATCGCACAGTTCTTCACAATCTCGATAGGATGAAGGACGACCTCCCACTCAAGATTTTTATGGAACGTGGACTTCTCTGGTTGCCCTTGCTTGCTTTATTTATCGGATTGGCTTGGGCAGGGCGCACCGAGTATCAGAAAGTAGAGGCCTATCGGATCTGGGCCGACAAATTTCAGCGGGCTAAATATGATCTCTATGCAGTGTTGGGGCAAAATGGCAGCGACTTGACTTGGGGAAAGCCGACTCGACAAGAACCCGCTGATCTGAAAACGTTTTCTCTCAAAGATGTTCAGGAAATTTACTTGCGGGTAGATGGACAGTTAATCGATGTGAACATCCCGCCCCAAAAAGGAAAAGCGATCGCTCTAGAATTCGTTCTAGCTGAAGGCAACTCTATTCAAGTGCCCTTTACTCAAATCAGTCTGGCGGCAAAGTGGGGACAAGTCCTGTCTAAAGATTTGCAAGCGCTGCAATCGTGAGCTTTCGATCGAAATGATTCTTTATCTAGTCTAAGTTCAATATTCGCAGCTTTGCCTACAACCCTGTCCATACTAAGCGAGTAATTCTCATATCGCGATCGTTGGAGGCTCACTGCTGTGAATACAATTCCCCTAAAAACTCTCTTCGTTGTCCGTGATCCTCCGTATCCCCCTGTGAGCGGTTTGTCACTTCGCATCTGGCAAAACATCAATATTATGGTCAATCTAGGAGCTGTGGCCGTGTTTACTGCTTGCCGATGGGAACCGAAGCAAAACTCTTTGCCAAAAGTAGATGTCTGGGAACACTACAATGTTGAGCGCCCTCGATCACCCCTTGAACAACTTCAGCGCAAAGTCTGGTGGCTTCGTCCCAAAGGTCATCCCAACGCCGATTGGGTTTATGCTGATGCGGCTGGACAACAATTCGACGAACTGCTGACTCGCTTTCAGCCAAATCTCGTGATTTTTGAGGAGATCTGGATGTATCGATACCTTCCGATTGTTGAGCGACACAACTGTCGGACAATTCTGGTCGAACACAACGTTGAAGCGCCCCTCTTCACCGAAAAATTTCAGGAAAAAGCAGACCTGCGAACTCAACTTAAGGTAAAGCGGCAATTGCCTCAGATCAAAGCGATCGAGCAAGACTTTTGCCGTCGAGTCAATCAGGTATGGGCTTGTAGTCAGCGAGACGCAGATCTGCTGCAATCTTTGTATCGGGAGATCGCTGAGACCAAAATTGTACCCAATGGTGTCGATGTTGAATTTTATGCAGCGGCGCGATCGGGCGAGTTAGAGATTCCAAAAACGCTAAACGATGTACCGCAAAGCATCTTGTTTTTAGGGCAGTTGTCCTACCCGCCTAATGTGGCTGCGGTTGATTGGCTACTAGATTCAATTTATCCAGAAGTTCAGAAGATTTATCCAGATTGCTGCCTACTGCTAGTTGGCCATCGACCTACCGAACGAATGCAGGAAGCGGCAAAGCAAAATCCAAATATCATTGTCACGGGCAAAGTTCCTGATGTGCGTCCTTATCTCGGTGCAGCCAGCCTGATGGTGGTGCCGTTGCGGCAGGGCGGGGGTACTCGTTTAAAGATTTTGGAGGCGTTTGCGGCAGGATGTCCCGTCGTCAGTACTCGCAAAGGGGCAGAAGGCTTAGACGCGATCGCCAATCAACACCTGCTGATCGCTGACGATCCAGAAAGTATGGTAGCGGCGATTGATCAACTTTGGTCAAATCCTGAACTGGGTCAACAGTTAGCACAGTCCGCCTACGAATTAGTGCGAGATCAGTATTCTTGGGAAGCGATCGGGCAACGAGTTGAAATGGCCATTAAGCAGCTTCAATTGGGGTAGCATGATGGACTTCTAGAACAGAAGTAACAGAAGTCTTTGAGGAGAAGGCAAGAGACTAACCTTGTCGGACTCTCACCTTCCTTGTTCTAATCGTCGCCGCCAACCATGAGTTTTTGCAGAGACTCCAACCCCTTTTTGACGCGCCGAGAAACCGTTACAGCACTGATTCCCAATCGTTCAGCCGTTTCTTTTTGCGTCAAATCGTAAAGGAAAACAAACTCTAAAATCTGCTGAGTTCGCTTTTCTAGCTGCACAAGCGCCTGTTGTAGACGAATTTGATCTTCTTGAGCAAGTTGAAAGCTTCGATACTGATGGTCTGGCACCATGTCACCTAGCGAAGCGGTGCCGTTTTCTTCATCTCCAACCGGAGCGTCTAAACTAAGCAGCGATCGATTCTGGCAAGCTAATTTAATTTCCTGCCACTCTGGTAGAGAGATCTCTAAAGCATTAGCCACCTCAGCATCCGTTGGGTTGCGGCGCAGTTTTCCATGTAGGTCACGTGCGACCCAGACTGCTTGGCGTTGAAGCGCCTGCCAGCGACGAGGAATGCGAACCGAAGGACTTTTGTCACGTAGATAATGTTGAATTTCACCCCGAATGTAGGGAATGGCGAAAGAACTAAAGGCGTGACCCTTCGACATATCAAAACGCTCGATCGCTCTAATCAACCCAATACAGCCAACTTGCAGCAAGTCTTCATAACTCTCGGTGCATTGGTGAATCCAATGATGAGCTTCTTTTCTAACCAATCCAAAATTAAGCTCGACCAGTTGGTTACGAGTCTGAGAAGACGGCGACTTCTGAAACTCCCGTAATAGCTGTAAGCTTTCACTCCTCAATTCACTTGTGACTAGGTTCGACATGACGAAGATTCAGTTGGTAGAGCAGATTACTAAACGTGCTGACTCAGTTCTGAGATTTATTCAAAAACTGCTGTGATCCCAAGCATTACTTTCAGAAGGCTACAGGAATTTAGAAAAAATTAAAAGATCTATCCTGGTGAAGTGGCGAATTTTTTCAACTTTAATCCAACAAACAGGCAGGTGATTTCTAACGCCAGCTAACTTCGTTCGTTAAGTAACAAATCAAACTTATTCTCTAGATTAATTACTTACAACTGAATTTCTACTGAAACTATTTTTAGGCGGTCTTTAAATCTTGCTACATCTTTTGAGTGAAGAAATTGATTCTTGAATTGACTAACCAGTTTAACTTTTAGGAGAGAATCGTGAGATGAATTTTTGATGAAAAAAGCTTGCAAAAAAAGGGGCGCGATCGCCCCCCTTCGTTTTTCCTTCTAGCTTAAAGCAAGCTGTTAGAGATCCGCTGGTGCAACCCGTGCGTAGAACAGTCCTCGAATCTTCACATCGCTGGCAGCCTTAGACCCCATATCTGTGTCAGAGGGCTGTTCACTTTCAAACGTCCCAGCAATTTCGCCCGTAGAGCTGTCAATTTTAGCAACGCTCAGAGCAATCTTGCCTTTGTCTAGCTGAAACTGCTTGACATTCTCCTTTCTCAGTTCTTCAGCGTCAGCTTGA
The DNA here is from genome assembly GCF_052939495.1 of Phormidesmis sp. 146-12. Lineage (NCBI taxonomy): Bacteria > Bacillati > Cyanobacteriota > Cyanophyceae > Leptolyngbyales > Leptolyngbyaceae > Phormidesmis > Phormidesmis sp. 146-12. Next base: position 52,620 of record NZ_JBJPHS010000030.1, read on the forward strand.
GAAGGCAGGCCAACCGCATTGTCATATCCTGTGGTCAAACCACGACCTTTGGGATCTAAGAAGTTAGAAGTCCGATAAGAAGGAACCTCAAACTCCCCTACGAGGTCAGTCGAAGTCGTAATGCTGCTTTGACCAGGCTGACTGTTGGCAACCAATCTTTTGATGGTAAACAAGAAAGGAACCCGCTCTCCGCCAGGGAGTTGAACGGTAATCGCCTGAAAGTCAAGGCCATCTTCTTCCTTAAAGGTCAAACTGCCATCTGAATTCAGCTTTAGGCTGCCAGACACCGCATCGATCGACGAGGTGTAGCGAGTCATCACCTTAGTGGGGACAAATTCAGCTTCTTTACGCTTGTTTGCCGATTCTTCTTTCACAAAGAAACTAGTGGGCTGTAAGCACAGACTCGTAAGGCTATAGGACTTGCTGCTGTCAAGCGCGATCGCTCCCCGCGAAGTTTCTTCTAGCTGAGGGCAGCTATTGGCTAGACCAGTCCCTCTGATTTGGTCGTAGGTCAGGGCTTCAGTGCTGGCGGCCGGGGCCTCACTGCAAGCGGTTAATACACTCAGGCACAGTGCCAAAAGTGTGACGAGTAAAGCGCGATACCTCATGGTCAACCTCAAAGTAGTCAGTGTAAAAATCCTGTTATCACAATTCGGGGCTAGTCGCTGATCAGCACTGCTACCAGAACTCAGTGAACTGCTGCCAGGTCGCATCGAAATTACTATAAGCTCTGGATTAGCTCAGGCAGAACCTCTCATAGCATTTTACAGACTTTAGTAAACTTTTTAATAATCCAGAAACGACTGGAGATGAGTTTGCAGAAAATCGGCAAGATTTGCAGGAACTTAGGGACGATTCAGCAAACAAACGAACCACACCTGATTAAGCTGTTAAGTGTTTGTAACGCCACACCAGATTGGCAAAGTATTTTTAGAGGTAAGACTAAATGGAACGGGATCAGGCGTTTGAGTCACAGGTGCCTTCTGAGCTTCAGCAAGTTACCAGCCAAATTAGAGAATTGGCCCAGATGGCCCAAGGGGATAGCCTGGAGCTTTTGGCGCTGTTAAGAGTGCTAGAAGGTTTACACCGAGAAATCTGTGAGGGGCTGTTTCAAGAATCTCTGCCCAACAATCGTCGAGCGCTCTATTCACTTCTCAAGGATATCGAAGCTCAGGGCGGCTGGCCGTACATTCACCGCATGAGACTGCACACTTTTTTGAACAATGTGCTCCAGGAAGAGGAGTCGGATGGACAGGCGGAGGGCGATCAAGAATCTGAGACAAATTCTTAACTTACCTTAACAAGGCGGTTCACTCTCTCATAAACACTTCCATCAAAAAGCGCTGAAGAACTCAAATCTCCAGCGCTCCTTGAAACAGCCTTGGTCAGTGAGACGAGAATTAATCGTTTGGCTGACGACTTGCCGTTTGGATGTAAAGAATCAGCAGAAAAACACTCGGCACCAGGACGAATAGAATGCTTGCGATAAATCCCAAATCGTTGACTTGCATAAACTCTATCCCTATCTAAATCTCGGCAGTGACACCTTTTAGAATAGCACTAAGGCTTGGTTTTAACGCTCACAGCGCCGTGAACGGTTGCCTGACAAGCCAGTCGATAAGTTTCGGGCTTTTTCTTGAGTTTTCGGGCCTCAAAGTCTGTGCGAGGCGAGAGGTTTTCCAGACCTTCGACCACCTCAACAACGCAGGTGCCACACTGACCATAGCCACCACAGTTAACCAGCTTGCCCTTAAAGGTGTAGAGATCAATACCATGCTCGATCGCCTTGATTCGCAGATTTGCGCCATCCGTTGCCATGACTTCTTTGTTCTCTTTTATGAACTGAATGCTGGCGGATTTAAACGTTGATTTGACAGGCTCTGAAGCCTCCTCAGCGATAGCGGGCTGAATCTCATCCACGGATTGGAGATCCTGATCTGTTGGCTGCATAGCTTTAACCTTTTGGAAGAGTATGGTGTGTAAACCGAGTAAAGAAGCTGCTATTTAAGTTGTAACTTATTGTTGACAAAGATGAACAAATATTAAGAAGCTGAGGTTCAATTCCCGTCCACGGTTGAGAGATTTCTAATCTGCTTGCAATAGGCTCTAACACTGGTTACACTTCTTTATACACTTTCATTTTTACGATCGCCTTGTCAAACGATTCATGCTCTTCTGATAAGAGGGGCTGAGGGCGTGAATTACAAGTTAGAAGTCGCCCTAAACTCTGGTAAATTTACCAGTAATTGGCACTTTAACAAAATGCTGAAAGAAGCGTTGCAGTAGACACAATTTAGAGGAGGAGCGTAGTCAATGGGACTACCCTGGTATCGAGTCCATACTGTCTTGATTAATGATCCGGGACGGTTGATCGCAACTCACCTGATGCACACCGCTCTGGTTGCAGGCTGGGCGGGTTCGATGGCGCTGTACGAACTAGCGATCTTTGATCCTAGCGACCCAGTGCTCAACCCCATGTGGCGGCAAGGCATGTTCGTGTTGCCCTTCATGGCGCGTCTAGGCGTGACTTCTTCTTGGGGCGGCTGGAGCATCACAGGTGAGACGGCGGTTGATCCTGGCTTTTGGTCGTTTGAAGGCGTTGCGATCGCTCACATTGTGCTATCAGGTCTGCTGTTTTTAGCAGCTTGCTGGCACTGGGTTTATTGGGATTTAGAACTATTTAGAGATCCCCGCACAGGCGAACCCGCTTTGGATTTGCCCAAAATGTTTGGGATTCACTTGTTTTTGTCTGGGTTACTTTGCTTTGGGTTTGGGGCATTCCACCTAACTGGGCTATTTGGCCCTGGGATGTGGGTGTCTGATCCTTTTGGTTTAACTGGAAGCATTCAGCCCGTTGCGCCTGAATGGGGGCCGGCCGGCTTTAATCCATTCAATCCTGGCGGTGTTGTGGCTCACCATATCGCAGCGGGGATTGTCGGCATCATTGCAGGTCTGTTCCACCTCAGCGTGCGTCCTCCTGAGCGACTCTACAAAGCGCTGAGAATGGGGAATATCGAAACGGTGCTGTCGAGCAGTATTGCTGCGGTGTTCTTTGCTGCATTTATTGTAGCGGGCACCATGTGGTACGGAAATGCGACGACTCCGATCGAACTGTTTGGGCCAACCCGTTATCAATGGGATAGTGGCTACTTTAGACAGGAGATCAATCGGCGCGTTCAAACCCAAGTTGCGGACGGCGTAAGCGAAGAAACTGCCTGGCAAGGGATTCCTGACAAGCTGGCGTTTTATGACTATGTGGGTAACAGCCCTGCCAAGGGAGGATTGTTCCGTACAGGTCAGATGAACAAAGGCGACGGGATTGCTCAATCCTGGTTGGGTCACCCCATCTTCAAAGACAGCGAAGGCAGAGAGCTTTTTGTGCGTCGCTTGCCTAACTTCTTTGAGAACTTCCCGATCGTCTTAACGGACGCAGACGGCGTAGTTCGGGCTGATATTCCGTTCCGTAAGGCTGAGTCAAAGTACAGCTTTGAGCAAGCTGGTGTGACCGCGACCTTCTACGGAGGCGCTTTAGATGGTCAAACCTTCTCTGACCCCGCAGTCGTGAAGCGCTATGCACGGGCTTCTCAATTGGGCGAACCCTTCCAATTCGATCGTGAAACCTTGAACTCTGATGGGGTTTTCCGCACCAGTCCTAGAGGATGGTTTACCTTTGGACATGCGGTCTTTGCTTTATTGTTCTTCTTTGGGCATATCTGGCACGGTTCTCGCACCATCTTCCGGGATGTGTTTGCTGGGATTGACCCCGACCTTGCCGAAGAACAAGTCGAGTGGGGCTTCTTCCAGAAGTTGGGAGACAAATCTACTCGCCGACAAGAGCAAATTTAGGTTTGTGAAAGAGACAGGTTTGGTCAGGATATGAGTTTCATGAACGGCCAAGCCTGTTTTCTGTCCAGTATTAACCATTAAATAGGTAGCCAGGAGCTTCGATTATGGAAAGCGTTGCTTACATTTTGATTATTGCCCTCGCGATCGGCGTTTTGTTCTTTGCGATCGCCTTTCGGGAGCCGCCTCGCATTGGTAAATAACTGAGTTTGTTTCATTTGCACTGCCTGTCTAGCGTCTGAAATCTTGGCTAGGCAGGTCTTTTTTTGCTTAAAGTCAAAAGGGCGGATTAACGTTTCTGCTCAACCTGATTTAGGATAATTCCAATACTGCGCCGATTTGAGTTGGTTGTGACTATCCCTTCATCTCGCGAAAAAGACCCTTCAGGGCAATCTTCATCTTCACGGTTTGTCATTCGTGCTGTCCAGCCGCAAGATCTGGCTGAGATTTCAGGCATTCTGGCAGAAAGCTTTCATTTGCAGCCTGACTTTATGCGCTGGTTGATCCCAATCATGAGAATGGGAATCTATGAAGACTTGCGGAATCGGCTAAAGTCGGCTCCTTCCCATTACCTCTGCCTGGTTGCTCTCGATTGCGCTAGTGAAGGACAGGAGGGCTATCACGTTGGCACGGTGGAGATTGGTCTACGCTCTGCAAATCCGTGGCAGCCGCGCACGTCTCAATATGCTTACTTATCAAATCTGGCAGTGCATCCAGAGAGTCGGCGTAAGGGAGTGGCTCGACAGCTATTGGCGGCCTGCGATCGCGCAGTTTTAGCATGGGGATTTCAAGACATTTATCTGCATGTTCTTGAAAATAATCACCAGGCGCGACAGCTTTATTTTAAAAGTGACTACCGGGTAGAAGACACTGATCCAAGCTGGAGCTTTTGGTGGTTTGGTCAGCCGCGAAGACTCTTCCTGCATAAGAATTTACGAGATCGCAAGCTGCTATGACTGTGAGTTTGAATGGGCTTACGATCATGATTTCTCAGAATTTACATCTGGCTTCATGAAGCCTTTGCTAGGGATTTCTCAAACGCCCTGCACAATCTTCATCCTTACTTCAAAGTTATTGCTTTTCAAAATCTCCTGATCTGGGGTCACTACCCTAGAATGTAGTGGCAAGGCTCAAGTTGTGATTACACAGTAAGTTCCTCCGTCATTTAAGCTTAACTAAGGAGTCAGTAAAAGTACGGGAATGCAATCTGGTTTCTAGTACGGTTTCTGAAGGAATTTTGATAGCCTATAGTGATCCTGGGTGTGCGCGTCCAACAAACCAAGTTGGGTTGAGATAGGTTGTAAGTTGTCCGATCACTTGCCCCCCTGTGGGTAACTCGAAGAGATCGCAGTGCTGGATAGATTTTTGCTCCTCTATGTGACATAGCCGTGTCAATAGCTCTCAAGGCTTCTAGCGGTATGAAAAACGAGAGCCTGAACTGTTATCAGGACGTTATTGAACAGTCGAGCGTGTCTGATATTTCTTTGAACCAGCTAAAGAGTGGAAAATTGCTGATAGTCAATAGCCGTAGGCGAAACGGGCTAATTATCTATAAGCGATTTCATGCTGAGTTTGCGGGGCCAGGCGCAGCGGTTGGCAGCTTTTTTGATTTAGATTGTGAAGGAATTTTGCCCGTGGGGGATCTGTCACTGGTTGACCCCAGAGAGCAGGACGATCGACAAAAAGCTTATCTAATTCGGCGGCAATGGATCAAGTTAACCCAGCAGTTGACCGATAACCCGGCACCGCTGCAACGCGCCCAGATGATTTTGAATCAGTTTGAGAACTATTTTGGCGCAGAAACGACGGCTCAACTTCCAGACGAAGCTTTTGCGCTACTCGTCGGAGTATTACCTCACACAATCTATGCCGCGCGCCATAGTCCTAGCAGTTTGGATGAGGATAAAACGAGAAATTAGTAACCCAGGGCGGCAAAACGATCGAGTGTTCTTTGGTTTTCTAAAGGCGTTCCAACTGTGATTCGCAATCCGCCGCCTGTATGCCGAATTAGGGTGCCTTGAGCCTTGAGGGTTTGGCAAATTGCTGCCATTTGAGCAGAATCTCCGGTCTCTTTGAGACGCAGATAGACAAAGTTAGCGTCACTATTCCAGATCTGAAGGTATGGATGTTGGGAAAGCGCTTGACTGAGACGAGTTCGCTCTGCAAGAATCAGCGGAATCGTAGAGAGGAGCGTTTGTCGATGAGCGATCGCCACCGATGCCGCCGCTTGCGAAAAACTGGGCAGATTGTAAGGCAGACGAACTTTTTCCAGGGCTGCAATCAGATCAGGATGGGCGATCGCATATCCAACTCGATGCGCCGCTAGCCGAAACGCCTTTGAAAAGGTTCTCAAAATCACCCAATTTGGACGCTGTGACAACTCACTCGCTACCGTAGTCTGACTAAATTCAAAATAAGCTTCGTCAACCACAACGAGAATACTTTGCGGTAGGCTCCGTAGCCAGTCCAATTCTGTCTCTGTGAGCGCGTTTCCAGTAGGCGAGTTGGGATGGACGACAAAAACTACGCGAATGGGAGGAGTTGAGGAAGCAGTTCCTTTGGAATTGAGTGCCTTGCTAACCGCCTCCTCAGCCGCCGTCAAGTCCATTGCAAAGGTTTGGGTACGTCCGATTGTCGTGACCGCAATTCCCAACGTCCGCGCCAAAATTCCATACATTGAAAACGTGGGATCAGCGACTAAAATCGACCCTTCGCCCCTCAGACAGGTGGCAATCAACAGAGAGCGAATCAACTCATCGGAACCATTGCCGATCGAAATGTTCTCCCAAGTCACAGCGCTGCTAGACTCATTGACATATTCTGCGATCGCGTCTTTCAGTCCCTCATAGCCACCATCGGGATAGCGGTTATTTTCAATTTGTTGATACATCCAGCCGAGTTTTTGTTTTAACTCATCGGGTAAATCAAACGGACTCTCATTTACATCCAAGCGATCGAGGGCTTCGGGCAGGTGAGCATCGCCTGTATGTTGAGTGTAGGCAGCAAGTTGGGAGAGATCAGATCGAATGAACTCAAGCATGGGAAGAAAAAATTTGAGTGATGAGTTTTAATTGGCTGAACAGCCTGCCAGAATTTTGAGTCTAACAGCGACTTGCTTGAATTAAAACCCAACACTCAAAACATCAAGCCGGGTAGATTCGCAGCCGACGGTTGGGTTCTTCTCCAAAGCTGCGCGAGTTTAGGTGATAGTGTTCGACTAGCTCATGCTGCATCTTGCGAACGATTCCCGAGCGCGGCAACAGTTCGACCGGCTGACCTTTGGGAATCACAATCTGCTCAACCGCCAGTCTGGCCTCTTCTAAGGCCTCGATTTCATCTTCACTATCTCCCCGCGCCAACAGATTGAGTTCTGCTTCATCAGGAAGGGCCGGGTCGTCCATGTTTAACAAGCGTCGCAGCGAGTGGGCGATTTGAGGAATGCTGCTAGCTTTGAGCGTGTGAATGGGAACTTGACGCGATTTTGCCAGGTGGCGCAGCTTTGAGTGGTTTTTGACGTGCGATCGCAGAGCCAGAACCGCATCCGCATTGTCGATATCTTTGGTGAGGACGATCGGCAAGTTCAGCGTCCGAATCACCTGATCCAACTGATGACGACTGACCCCATAAGGATAGATATGCAGCGGCAATTCTTCACCGTTAGGGCCGGGAATATAAACGCCTTCCTCAGACTGCATCTCAGCCAGATCAGTTCTCTGATAGTCAACCTGATTGAGAGAAGCATTCAGCAGTTGCTCAAAGGTTTGCTGCTCGGCGGTGGGAGTTGCGATCGGTTTTAGCTTGCCCGATGATCGCCAGCCGCGTCCTTGAATCGGAGGCGTAAAAAACCCTTCCTGCGGATTGGGCGCTAACGAAAGCGGATTGTTGCGAACGCCATTTTTTGATCGAGCCGCAGGCACTTCTGGAACGGTAGGCAACTCATGAGTAACCGTGACGCTGCCGTCTGGGTTCACCGTTCTGACTTCTGGTGTGGGCTGTCTGCCTCGGAGAATGCTATCGATCGTCTCCGCAACATGTTCGTGAACTACCCATTTTTGCCGCTCGGTCATTTCGACTGCGATATCAAAGGTGGGCGGGGCTTTGCGTTCCAAAACACTTTTTTGACTGCCGCGCCGTCTCGCTTCTTCGTCTCCCAACGTCACGGATTGAATGCCGCCAATGAGATCCGAGAGGGTCGGGTTCTTAACCAGATTATCGAGACGATTGCCGTGGGCCGTACCGACAAGTTGAACGCCTCGTTCTGCGATCGTTCTGGCGGCCAGCGCTTCTAATTCAGTGCCGATCTCGTCGATCACAATCACTTCAGGCATGTGGTTTTCAACCGCTTCGATCATCACCTGATGCTGAAGTTCAGGACGCGACACTTGCATTCTACGGGCACGACCGATCGCTGGATGGGGCACATCGCCATCGCCCGCAATTTCGTTAGACGTGTCAATGATTACCACTCGCTTTTCTAACTCGTCAGCCAGAACGCGGGCAATTTCTCTCAGGGCAGTAGTTTTGCCCACTCCAGGACGACCCAACATGAGAATTGATCGCCCACTTTCCACCAGATCACGAATCATGCCGATCGTGCCAAACACGGCTCGACCCACCCGACAGGTCAGACCAATCACTTCGCCGCGCCGATTGCGGATAGCGCTGATTCTATGTAAAGTTCGCTCAATGCCCGCGCGATTGTCTCCACCAAAATCTCCAACTCTGGCAATGCTTTCATTTAGATCGCCCTGAGAGATCAGCGTTTCAGACAAATATTCTGCCTTGCCAGGAAATCGAGCTTCGGGGCGACGACCGAGATCCATCACAACTTCTACCAGGCTGTCTCGCTGAGGATGGTGGTCTAGTTGCTCACGAATCTGATCCGGCAGAATGCTTAAAAGCTTTTCAAGATCGTCAGTTTGCATGGTTTCCGCAAAGGGGCTTTTAGAGGGGTCTGTGAGAGCGGGTGACGGATACCCGTTGGCAGACGGTGAGGCGTGATCCAAAGATTCAGAACTGACCGTATCGGAGGAGTGTAAGTTGCGATGATTCACCATGACAGTATGTGAAACAGCTTGAGAAAGAGAACAGCAAAACAGCCTGTGAGTTAGCGTAAGGAATTTTTGCCGTGAATAGATGTATCGTGAAGCACTTGAATGATTAAGAAGGGATCATTTTTTTTGAACAGATGATTTGAGCGGGGAAATCAAGGTGTGCGCTAACTCAACGGCTTGCCAGAGAAGGTCAGGAGTCGCTTCGAGCCGGGTAGCCGATCGCATCCGTGTAAAACCCTCACGGTCGATCGCAGAAGCAGTTCCCAAAACTCCGCTGTGTTGACGAACGCTGGCAAAATCTACTTGAGCAGTTTCCATGACTTCGAGTTGGTTGAGAACGGGTAGTAACAGGCTCCGCGCATAGCTTCCGTAGGCAATCCCTGAAATCTTTCTTAGTACAATTGTACCATTTTTATCTGGCGATCGCTCTAAAGTTTTCAGCTTAGGAACCGTGTGAGCATTCGTGCCGCCCGCCAGTTGCACATATCCCGGCAGATTGGCAGCAAGAACTTTTTGACCCAGTTTGATGCAGGCTCGCGTCGCCCCATCTCCAATATCGCCACTCATCGGCCGACCGTCTGTTTGCCAAATTAGCGCACAGGGCAAAGGCGCAATGACTTCATGCAAGGCCCACAAATAATCAATCAAACCCTCCCCATCCGGGCAGCTAATTGCTAGAAGCTTGAGATGATGAATCTGGGGAGAAATTGCTTTCCACAGTCGTTTGAAATCTTCTAACCGTCCAATCTGAGTATGAATCTCGATCGCATCCACACCCGCCTGCAAAATCAGAGGCGAAATGACTTCCGGAGTGTAGACGTACGATCGGGCAGAAATATTTTGAATCGGACAAATGGGAATACAGCGACCACAGCCATAACAAAGCGCATCGACCACACCGGAGAACTGGTTTTGAAAGACGATCGCCTCAGCCGGACAAACGGTTTCACAGGGTTTTGGGCAATCATTCAGACAATTCGCCACTTGAAACTCTGCTTTCCTGAAGTGCGGGTCTTCGCCATCATTTAGGCTCACCATCAGCCAGGGTGAGTTTCCTGCCGCAAAGCCTTTTTGTTTCGCCATTTCAGCAAGATCGCCTGCAACTGCCAGTGCTTCTCGCGCAGTCGAAATGATTGCAGGGTCAGCCGCGACATCAATACAGTCAGCCCCCGCAAGGGCATATGCCAGCGTCAGACTCCGAATGGCTGGAAGGTGTTGGAAACTCGCTCCACAAATGAGCTTAAACCAGTGACCTTCGCTTAGAGATCGTAAGGGGTGTAGGAGATCAGTCACCCCTTTATGCTAATGCGCGAATTTGAAAATTACGACCCGATCGCCAAAATTTCTTACTACAGAATGATCCCACCCTTTCTTTGACCGTTGAATGTGTCGTGAAAAGGTGGGATTTTGAAGTGAGATATTCTGATTCAGGCGTGGACTTAAGCGGCGATCTCTTCGAGTTACCCGCAAGGGGTCGTATCTTTGAGCGGTGCCCAACGGAAGTAACGTTCTCCGCCCACTTCGATCACAATTTTGAGGCGAGGCTCGATCGTCGGCAAATTCGCCAAATATTCAAGTTCCTGATTGGAGAGAATGTGTCCCTCAATGATCCACAAGAGCAGCCCTTTGGATTTGGCAGGTAGGTTATCAATCTGAGTGCTGACGACCGGGGGAATGAAATATCTTTCTCCAACCGCTGCCCCAGACCCAGAACTCTTCTTGCCCAAATGAGGCGGACGCACGCCATGCACGCCAGTCAGATACATTGCCACATCGCCCAATCCTCTCGCTGTAATGCTGAGCGAACTGTAGCCTGATGCGCGAATTCTCCGCCGATAGCGCCCTTCAAACCCACCTTCTAGGGGAACGTAGGCTGCGATCGCGCCAAATTTCTCTAAATCCTTAATCAGTTGACCGCCCGTTGTAATCAGTGGCATAACCGTTATTCCTCAGTTCTGTGCAGCTTCTAACAAAAATAGTAGTTCTGAATAGTGACATTCTACTGTTCACGGAGTCTCGGTATTGATTGAAAACTTTTATGCGAACGATTGGAGCGATCGGCTTCAGAGTTGGTCGGGTAAGTCGCTGATGGATTTATCGATAGATTTCAACAACCGATCCAACGCTTTCATCTGCTTGACAGTGAAGGTCGGAACATTCTTACCCAACTCCCATCGACTCACAGTTTGCAGCGAAATACCAAGCTCACGAGCCAAATCTTCCTGACTCATCTCCAATTCTTCTCTGAGTTTTCTTAGGGCTGACTCCTCCCCTTCGGGTCTAGGATTCGGTCTTTTTGGCATAGCAATGTTCAGACACGTCGCATAAGCAGAGTCTTGACAAATAAACAACTTGCTTAAACAATGTGTTTAGTGAGTGATTGCCAGCCTGAAACCCTGGAAAAGTAAGAGGCTGGCTTTGACTCCGTTATTCATTGGAGATGAGTTCTATTATGAGCTATCGTGACCGCCTGAAGTATTGGGCGCTTGTTCGTTTGTTGCCGACACAGAACTGGGCTGTGGTCGATCGTTTTTACAGCTACTCAGATGCAGACGGACATTTTCAGTTTCTCCGCCGCACAATGCCCGATGTGGAATTCAAAATCGTCTTTGAGGTAATGGAGGATTTAGGGCCTATCCGAAAACCATAAAATCTGTGAGATGATGAAGGCAAGCGAGT